>NZ_JAUBTN010000050.1:7404-46780 GCF_036705055.1 Microcoleus sp. CZ3-B2
AGTTGTTAGTTGTTAGTTGTTAGTTGTTGGTTGTTAGTTGTTAGTTGTTAGTTGTTAGTTGTTAGTTGTTAGTTGTTGGTTGTTGGTTGTTAGTTGTTAGTTGTTAGTTGTTAGTTGTTAGTTGTTGGTTGTTAGTTGTTAGTTGTTAGTTGTTAGTTGTTAGTTGTTAGTTGTTAGTTGTTAGTTGTTAGTTGTTATAGCAAATCAGAGTTTTGGATACCTTTTATGAACCAGTCGGCGCAGGCCGACTTTGTTTGTATAGACGCGGTTTCAACCGCAGAATCATCAAGGGGTATGTTACCCAGATTTAGTAGTCAGTAGTCAGCAGTCAGTAGTCCTTAGTCAGCAGTCATTAGTTAGTAGTTAGTATTCATTGGGCAGTGGAACTTTTACTATTAAATAACACCAATAAATTAGAAATTATGCTATAATTGATGGGCGATTTTTTAAAATTTATTATTAATGAAAATCGGAATAGCTGTATTGGGTGCGGGCCGCTGGGGAGTTAATCTCATTCGCAACTTTATCGAACATCCCAACAGTCAAGTTTTAGCGGTGGTAGATCCGAATTTAGATTCATTGATGGCTGTCCAAAAACAGTTTAATTTTAATGAGTCCGTGATTCTAGCTACCGATTGGTCGCAAGTGCAAGAATTGCCGGGACTGGATGCTGTGGCGATCGCCACTCCAGCTTCCACACACTACACCCTCGCAGCCACAGCCTTGCAAAAAGGCTACCACGTCTTAGTAGAAAAACCCCTCGCCATCAATCTCAGTGAAGCAATAAAACTGTGCCAATTAGCCGAAAAACAGCAGCGGCAACTCTTCGTTGACCACACTTATCTGTTTCATCCAGCAGTCGATCGCGGCCAAAGAATAATTCAACAGCATCAACTCGGAAAATTGCGCTACGGTTACGCTCAGCGTACTCATTATGAACCAGTGCGGCACGATGTTGATGCCCTTTGGGATTTGGCCATTCACGATATTGCTATTTTCAACACTTGGCTCCAACAAACTCCTATTCAAGTCAGAGCAACCGGCACTGTATTTCCCAAGTCAGAAGTCACAAGTCAGAGGGAAGAAGCCATAAATCCTTCAGAAAAACTAGCAGATTTAGTTTGGGTAACGCTCACCTATCCTGACGGATTTCAAGCACTTATTCACCTGTGCTGGCTGAATCCCGACAAACAGCGGCGCTTAACCGTTGTTGGTAGTTTGGGAACCTTGATTTTTGATGAAATGTCACCGGAAAGTATGCTGATTTTGCAGCACGCTAGTTCAAATCGGCGGGGGGAAGAGCATAATGTTTGCGAAAGTGCGATGGCGCCTCGGCCCACTACTAACATCCAAAGTCGCGAAATATTAAGTTTAGAACAAGTAGAACCGCTGCGGCGAGTGTGCGAT
The DNA here is from genome assembly GCF_036705055.1 of Microcoleus sp. CZ3-B2. Taxonomy (NCBI): domain Bacteria; kingdom Bacillati; phylum Cyanobacteriota; class Cyanophyceae; order Oscillatoriales; family Microcoleaceae; genus Microcoleus; species Microcoleus sp. CZ3-B2. Next base: position 8,812 of record NZ_JAUBTN010000050.1, read on the forward strand.
CGCTTCCTCACCTCCGTGCAAACAAATACGCCTTGTCCTACCTCTTCCGGCGATGCTTCCGTCGAATTAATCCGCATTCTCAGCGCTTTGAGCAAATCTTTGAAACTAGGCGGACAGCCCGTGATACTATTTTAGATTTTAGATTCTTCGACTTCCCAAGCAAACAAGTTTTAGATGAAAAAGGCAGAGCCTCGTAACGAGCAGTTGAATTGTCATTCCTCATAGTATTCACCCGAAATGATCTACCTCCTAATTTTTTAAATTTCCATTTTCTGTTACCAAATCCTGGCTGTTAAAATAAAAACTTGACTGATGATTGACAGGCAAAGAAATCATCACCGAAGTACCTTGATTCACACCCGCGCTCTGCAGAGTAATGCTGCCGATCATAGATTCCATTATCCTTCGAGAGATAGCCAAACCCAAACCGTTACCGCCAAACCTGCGAGTTGTGGAACCATCAGCCATCACAAAAGGCTGAAACAATTTTTGCTGCTGTTCGGGATCGATACCAATTCCGGTATCTTTAATTGTCACCACTACCCAATCGCTTTTACTGCTACTATTACCGATCGCACTTTCCGGTACACTACCGTTAAAACCAGCTGAATGATTACTCGATTCTAACCGCACAGATATAGTAATACTGCCCGACTCGGTAAACTTAACAGCATTGCTCAAAACGTGTATAAACACCTGTTTGAGCTTCTCCGGATCGGCATGAACAATAATCGGAGCGTGAGGTTCTGGCAAGCTTAACTTCAAACCTTTTTCTTCAATTAGAAGTGATTGCAAATCAATTGCATCTTCAAGTACCTGAGTAATATCAACTACTTCTAACATCAGGGAGAACGTGCCGGATTCTATTTTAGCAATGTCTAAAATATCATTAATAATATTCAGCAATTGCATTGACGAGTCGTGGGCGCGCTGCAAAAACTCCATTTCTTCATCTCGGTCATCGCAGTAGCCGTCTCGCACAATTTGAATAAAACCAATAATTCCGTTGAGCGGCGTTCTAAGTTCGTGAGAAATATTGCCCAAAAATTCGTTTTTCAACTGATTGGCAACTTGCGCTTCCTTGGTTGCGACTGCCGATTCTCTTGCCGATTCTCTCAGGCTCTCCACCATGCTGTTGAGTGCTTCTGATAGTTGATTGAATTCCCGAATTTGGAAATTTTGGGGCACTGCCTGCGGCGCTTCTGTATCCACTGTCAGCGCGTAGTCTCTCAGTTGTTCCAAGGGACGCGCCAAGTCGCGAGACAGGTATAAAGTCGCGACGATGCTAGCCGCCACTAAACCGATGATTAAGTTAAATAAAACTTGCTGAATTTCTTCTAAGCCTGAGAGAGCGTAATCTAAGCGAGAGACAGCTAAAATAATCCATTTAGTGTTCTCTTTTTTAGTTAAAGGGCTGGGGATGGCAGCGTATCCTGCTAGCAATTCTACGCCATTTCTTTCAAAGGAAAATAGGTGGAGAAAAGCTTGTCCGCCGGCGATCGCCCTTCTGACAATACTTTTTAGTCGATCGGCATCTGCCTCCGCGGCAATATTGCGGCCGACGCGGTTGATATTCGGGTGCGCCAAAATTGTCCCGTCTTGGTCGATCGCCACCGTATAGCCGGCTAGAGAACCCTTGGGAGCGCTCGTTTGCACCGGCAGAGCCGACTGCAAACTCAAAGCATAACTCAACTTTCGGCTGTTGCCGCGACCAATGTAAACAGGAGCGCTCAACACCAAACTGACTTGGCTGTCGCGGGCTTCTTTAGCCGAACCAGAAAAATCCTCCTCACCCAAAGTCATCTTGTCGCCGTTTGCTCTCGGCTTTTGTTGATTCGGCCACAACAGACTGATGTAAACGTTTTTGTCGTCCTGCAGCGTTTGCTGCTGCTGCACTCGCGGCCAAAAATTGGTAGGTAGCGCCTGAATCGGCTGTTGCCCGCAAGTGCTCGCCATCACTTGATTTGTCTGTAAATTAGTCAATTGCAAGCAATCAACCTGAACTGGCAACCGCTGCCCTAATTGCGCGATAAACTTTTGATAATCCTTTGGCTCTACAGACTGCAACATCGAATTTTCCGAAGCGCCGATTAGATTCGATTTCAGCGATTTCGCCCACTGTTCAATTGTTTCGGCTTTTCTGCCTGCACTTTCTGTCAAGTTTTGGCGAGCGGTTTCCAGAAGCGTCGAACGTGCCTTGCGATAGGTAACATACTCCCCCACCAGTAGAACAGGCACGCTGAGCAACAAAATCCGCGACAGTAAAATACGGCGAAAGGAGGACTGACCTAGCTTAACCATAGGACATTTCTAAATTAAGGTGCGACGCTCAACAGCGATCGTAGTGCAATAAGCCAGATTGAAAGTGCGAATCTGCCTAGGGCAATCTGCTGACGGGACAACACAGCTTCAGAACAACATTTAAACACAATTATAGAAGCCACTGTATTAATGTCGATGCTAAGTGTGTCCACTTAAAGATGCTCAGCAATTTGTTTGGCAGATGCCTGTGATTTCAGTCACACTTCCCTCTTAAATTTTCCGATCGACTTGCACCCGATCGCCCAGGCAAAATCTTTCAGGCGAGAAAAAGCGCGATCGCTGACAGAGCACTGTTGGTTGAAGGTAGAATCCCACGGATCTGCTCGCCAGGCCGAAGTTAATAGACCAAAAATTTTCTTTCCGGCTAGTGTATGGAGAGAATTCTGGATCGATCGCACTTTTTGTTTCCGAATGCCGTCTGGCGACGGGCTCCCGGAGCAGAGATGGGATCGGCCTCGAATCGGGGATTCGAGATTCTGCACCCTGTGCATTTTTTTTGGCACATCCGATCGAGCCGGTGACAACAATTCGCCTGTCAAACAAAAAGAATGAGACGATCGAGTTGCCGATCGACCCTCACAACCAGCAGGTGGCGAACATTTACCCAAACAGTACACCCGCGCCCGGTAAATTTGCAGTCTCGGCAATAGTCTCCATAACTTAATCGATGAAAAAAAACTCTAGCAACTATACGTATTATTACACAAACAACCATCCCAGATATCATCACACTTATTTGATATCTCCCATTTTAGAAATGCTCGCGACACTTCAGGAAGCCAGCCAGACAAAACTCCGAGTTTTGGATCTCGGCTGCGGCAATGGCAGCCTCAGTCACGTCATCGCACAGCACGGCTGCGAAGTTGTGTTGACACTTCTGCACCCGGAATTGCCATCTCCAGTCAAAGTTTCCCCGACTGTCAGTTTATCCAAGCCGACATTTACGAGCTTCCCGATACCAATATGCTGCACTCATTCGATATTGTCTTAGCCCTTGAAGTAATCGAACACTTACTTTATCCAAAAGAAGTGGCAAAAAATGCCCAAAAATGCCTCAAACCCGGAGGAAGGCTAATTCTTTCCACACCCTATCAGGGCTATTTAAAAAACCTAGCCTTAGCTGTGACAGGCAAAGTAGACAAACATTTTACCGTACTTTGGGATAACGGTAACATTAAATTCTTTTCAGTACAAACCCTCACCAAATTATTGACCAAAGATAGGGACACCGATCTTCAATTTAAATTCGCAGGTCGGTGTCCCTATCTTTGGAAATCAATGTTCTGCTCTAGTAAAATATCAGAAAAACCTGAAGAATTATAATTTTTTGTCGGTGAGTGGGAGCATTGGTGTTTTGCTATAAAACACGCAAGAGCTACCTCTAACCACAACAAGACAATGCTTTTTATCAAGTCCCAGATGCCCCCAAGGCCTTCGGGAAGAAAACACCAATGACCGATGACCCATGACCGATGACCGATGAATAATTAATCCCCTTTGCAATTCTTATTTTTTCCCAGACTTTTCCCTAAACATTCCACAGCGTTTCCACAGGCAAGTCCGAGGTTTTCCACAGATTTGAAAAAGTTTTCCACAGAAATTAACGGCACGGTCGGATCTTGCTGCGGAATTGGGGATTTTGTTAACCTGCTGTCAAATCCCTCAGAAAACTTCCCACACATAAAGATATGTAACAAAAAAAGCCCTGAAAGGCTTATTTATTGGTAAATCTTTTTTTTACATAAAGGAGTTTGTAATATTTCGCAACATTGACAAACCCGCCTCCTGATACGCACAATGATGCGACCGACCTAAAAAAAAGCGCTCTAATTTCGGCTGTGTCTGCACCTGTATCCAGCCGAAAGGGGGGTTCTATTTTCAATTTATTAGCGAGACTAAAAAAATGATGAACCCGACAGTCAGTATTTTTGCCGAAATTCCCGAAACGCTGCACGATTCTCTCAAAATTTATCTGGAAACTCACCCCGAATGGGATCTAGACCGAGTATTCTCGGCGTCTCTGTCGCTGTTTTTGTTGCAGAATGCCGATAGCGGTACGCCGGAAGCTTCGCGCAGTTATCGCCAAGCTGCGAGAGTTTATCTCGAAACTCTGTTTCAGTCCCCTCAAGACTTGCACAGCAATAATGTAACTCCGTCTTCGTGAAGGAGAGAGGGCTCGATTCGGCTTGCTTCGGCTATGTTATTCGGATAAGCCGCTCGGAGGGTAAAGATGGGAAGATGGGGAGACGGGGAGAGGCGATCGCTTGGGACATTTTCTTCACAAACTCTGGTGTGATCGTATCTCGTGAAAACTAATATTGCAATAGCGGGAATCAAAGATTTGTTCGGCAGTCAGGCCTCACGCGCATTCCTCCCGTCAGTCAACGGAGTACCGTGTTTGGTGCGGGACTCCTGCTGTCTAGTTGAAGCAGGAGTTGATTTTTGCCGATCGCCCCCGCGTTATGTTTGTTGGCAAAATAAGCAGCAACCGGTGCCGATGACCGGGCGATGATTCAGTCTCAGTTGCTGAGTTTTCCGGGGAAACGGAGGGCGCTGTTGGGGGCTTTGGGGTTTGTCCCGTCGGCAATGGGTGCTCGACTTTCGCCGCAGGGTTTAAAATCTTTGCCCGGACTGTATTTGTGCAGCAACTACCTTGGAGGCGTGGCTTTGGGAGATTGCATCGGCAGGGGTTTTGAGCGGGCGCAAGAAGTGGGCGAGTATTTGCAGCAATCAGATTAGTTCGTAGTGTGGAATGCGAGTCCGCACTACGAACCGTTTTTATGACGAGTAGATCGATCGAACACCAGCGGAATTAGAACTCGTGCACCCGCCCCTAGAGCTTTGTGCCGAATGTTGCTAGGTTGTGGGTTCAAACTTGTAACCCACCCGCCGGACAGTTTGAATCATCGAAATTCGATTGGTATCTGGCTCAATTTTGCGGCGAATTTGACCGATATGGACATCCACCACGCGCTCGGCTCCTACATATTCGTAGTGCCACACTTCTTGCAGCAATTCCGCTCGCCTCCACACGCGACCGGGTTTGCTGGCCAAACAGTACAGCAAGTCGAATTCTAAAGCAGTCAAAGCCACTATTTGATTGTTGAGAATCACTTCGCGGCGGACTGGATCTATTAGTAGCTCCCCAAAGGTAAGACTTTGTTGCTCAGTGGCAGTAACTGTGCGTTTGCGCCTCAAAATTGCTTCAACGCGAGCTCCTATCTCCACAAGACTAAAAGGTTTAGTAATGTAGTCGTCAGCACCTTCGGCAAACCCTTTCATTTTGTCAGCTTCATCGTTTCGGCTGGTCAGCATCAACACAAACACGCCCGTCCGTCTTTGCATTTCTTGACATAGTTTGTAGCCAGTAGTATCAGGTAAATTTACATCTAGAACTACTAAGTCAGGATTGAGTTGCTCAAATAATTCCATACCAGTCTGACCGTCCTCGCCAGACTCAACTTGATAACCTTGCTGGCTTAAAAAACGGTAAATTAAATTTCGGATTGCCGGGTCGTCATCAACCACAAGGATTTTTACAGGGGCCATGACCACAACTTTAATTGAAGAATTAGGTAAGAATATTCAGCCATAATAATAGAAAAGTGGATACAAATCTAGAAAAAATTGAGCTTTTAAGAGTTATAGCCGTATTTATAACCTACGCAAAATTTCTGGCAATAAATCTCCGGGAACCTTGGATAAGGCTAAATTTTGGCCGGCAAGCCCACATTCGCTATAGAAAGCTCGAATCGTTTTAACAATATAGCTTAATGCTGTTTGCCGGCAATCATCAGCGGCTTGGGAATTGGCTGGGGGTTGCAGGTTGAGTTTATCTCCATATATTAACCCTTTGTCGTTAAGATGCTGTCCCCATTCGGCACACACTTGCAACAGGTGGTGCAGTGCTGCATCTAAATGGCTGGTTTGTGCGGCTTTGTTGAGGGCCAAATCTGGGGCTGTGGCTAGTTGATAGTGGGCTAGTCCGAGATTGTTGCGGGCGGCAAGAGTGTCAAAGGTGAGTTGGGTTCGATCGAGTTTTCGGGAAATATCCAAGGCGGCTTCGTAGGCGGTAATCGCCTGCTGCAATGAGTCGATGCGGGCTGGTTTCTGCTGGAACTGGTTCGCCAAATGCCAGTAAGCCGTAGCGAGATTGTTGTAGGTGGCGGCTGCGGCTGCTGGTACCAATTCTCGGGTGCGGTATTTCAAGGCTTCGCGGTAGGCCTCAATCGCCCTGACTAATAAAAGTTCTGAGGGTTCGTGCTGGGCGAGGTTCCAGCAGGCGGTACCGAGGTTGTTTTGGACTCCGGCATAGTTGAGGGGTTCTCGTTCTGGACTGTAGCAGGAGAGGGCTTGGGTGTAAGCTGCGATCGCGCTTTTGAGATAGACGATGGGTTCACCGTCTTGGGCTAAATGCCAGTATGCTGTCGCCAAATTATTCTGAGCCGCAGCGCACTGCTGGGGCTCCGTCGCAGGGTCTAGATCCAGCAGCGCTTGTTGGTAAGCTGCAACTGCTTGCTGCAAGTTCTGTGTCTTGTCTTGATAGCGCGCTAAATCTGCTAAGGCGATGCCCAAATTTTTGTTTAATCTGACACGGGTTTGAGGTGCGCTCTCGGCATCTGTGCGGTTCAAACCTTCAATGTAGAGGGCGATGCTGCGTTCGAGGCAGGATACCGGATCGGGGACTTCCACACCGTCGGTGCGATCGCGCGACAGCATCCAGTAAAAAGTGCCGAGATCGTTGATCAAATCGTCCATCGGCGGTAAGCTGTTGGACTCCTCGGCGTATTGAGTTAAATTTTGTGTCAATTGGGCGATCAGCCGCGCGCATTCCTCAGTTGGTGGTTGATTTTGCTGCGAGCTCGCGTCGAGTTCGAGGTATGCAATCACTTGCTCGATCGCGCGAATGGCGATTGTCAAGTTTTGTGGCGAAGACTCTCCGCCCAGAATCCGATCGCGGTAGTAATTCCCCAAACTGTGATAAGCCAAAGCCAAGGCTTCGGAACAGCACTGATGTTCTTGCAGCAATTCGATATATTGCAAGGTTTGCAGCGGCAGAAAATTGTCCTCCGATGCGGCATCACCCTCTGCTTCGAGCTCATCCTCCGAGGCCGTCGCTAGCACCAAATCTGCCAGTTCGATAGATTTAGCATCTGGCGCTGGGAATGATGCGGAATCGGGAATTGAGGATTGTTCGGACTCTTGCGATCTTAAAAGTTGGTCGGCGGAGTCTCCGTTGTCCCGCAAGTTGCCCAAGTTTTCGGAGTTCCCGAAGTCCTCGGAGCGGCCGAAGTCTTGCTTGGCTGGAGTCGGTTCGCCTTCAAACTCAAATACTCCGGTTCGCCACTGCCAAAATTCTGGGGCCGATTGCTCGATCGAACTCAGCCAGGGGCGCGACACCCACAGCAACAAAGTAGACTCGCACATTTGCAGGTGTGCTTCGATGTCCCTCAAATAGCTCAGGAAAGACCACTGCACGGCTGCTGAATGCCTGGTCAGGTGTTCTGCCCCCAGAATTTGAAATCCCGGCAAAGGGCTGTAGATGCCCATATTTTGGGGCGGTGGGTGTTTGGTCAGCCATGCGGCGAGGGATCCCCAAGGATTGGGATCGTTCAAGTCGAGTTCCAAACTGACAAATCGGGGATAGTCGATCGGGGAGCGAGGATTGGAGCCTGCGCTTTCTGCGGTTAATTCTGCCTGCAAGCGGGCTGCCAGACAGTCCCGCAAGCACAAGTCGTCGCAGGCGGCAATAAAAATTTGACGGCGTAAGTTGAGGTCGATCGCCTGTTTCAAGCGTTGGTATATCTGCTTGTTCGAGCTAGAAACTTTTTGGGAAGGAGTAGACATCACAGTCTGGCGATTTTAGATTTTAGATTGAAGAATTGGGATTTTTGATTGTAGATTTTAGAGTTGAGAGTTAAAATCGCGAAAAGCTCATAACTCGCAACACCTTCCTGTTTGGCAGTCTGGCGATTTTAGATTGTAGATTTTAGACTTGGGATTTTCGATTGTAGATTTTAGAGTTGAGAGTTAAAATCGCCGAAAGCTGATAACTCGCAACACCTTTCTGTTCGGCAGTCTGGCGGTTTTAGATTTGAGATTTGGGATTTTAGATTAACAATTTTCAGGTGGTGACGATGGCGTCCGATCGATTGCAGCCCAAGTCCCAGAACCCGATCGCAGAAAGAAAAAAGCACAAGCTTTCCACTGGTGCTATTTAGTGTTCCAGCTTTCTCGGCACAGTTCAGGACTATCGCAACTACCTGCTGTTTGTTGAAACACAAAAACCATGTTGACCTTGGTTGGGAAACATGGTTGGTTGAAGGATTATTTAAAATTGCAATTTGAAGCAGCCTTGATTCTGAACCCTGTTTTTTAGACGGAAGCCGCCACAAAAACCAAACCTGCCACTAACAGCGCTCCTGCAATACCCAAGATGATATAGTTCCGCTGTTGGTTTTGGTTGGGAGGTTGGGCACCGTACATTTTCGGCTCTTTGGCAAAATTGTTCAAGCGTCCGTCTTCTTCGGTAGTGTAAGGCATTGACAACAATCCTCTATATTTTTGATTGTCCTCACTTTACCAAAAAAACGCTATCAAAGTATCACCCTTAAGTTGAGGAATTTATTTTGAGGTGATGTCGGGTATATTACTTTAACAAAAATGGTTCGTAGTGCGGAATGCGAGTCTGCTGCTTAAGAACGGACTCGCATTCGGCACTACGAACCTGAGTTCGATCGATCGGACATTATTTTGAGCTGACAGTACCTGTTTCTGGGGAAGAGGCGATCGCGTAATCTTTGACTGGCATTCTTCCTGCTAAGTAGGCGATCCGTCCGGCTTCTGCAGCCATTCCCATTGCTTTTGCCATTGCTGGAGAATTTTGGGCATTGGCGATCGCCGAATTAATCAGCAGTGCGTCAGCGCCCATTTCCATTGCTTTAGCAGCTTCGCTGGGGGTTCCGATCCCCGCATCCACTACCACAGGAACTTTTACCGTGTCAATAATGATTTGAATGTTGGCGGCATTATTGATCCCTTGCCCGGAACCGATGGGCGAAGCTAAAGGCATCACCGTCGCACAACCGACTTCTTCGAGGCGTTTTGCTAGTAGCGGATCGGCATTGATGTAAGGCAAAACGGCAAAACCTTCTTTGACTAATTTTTCTGCTGCTTCCAAAGTGCCGATCGGATCTGGTAGCAAATATTTAGCATCGGGAATCACTTCTAACTTGACAAAATTATTATCTTCCTGTCCCAAAAGCTTCGCCATTTCCCGGCCCAAACGAGCCACTCTAATCGCCTCATCTGCAGTTTGGCAACCAGCAGTATTGGGCAGCATCCAAATTTTAGTCCAATCAAGAGCCTCTGCCAATCCTTCATGACCGGGAGCATTTGTCTGCACCCGCCGCACCGCTACAGTCACAATTTCGCACCTGCTAGCGTTAACACTTTGCTGCATTTCGGCAATGCTGCGATATTTTCCCGTCCCCGTCATCAAGCGAGAATGAAAAGTTTTGCCGGCAATCACCAGAGGTTTATCTAAAGATGGCGTTGCGGTATCTACTGGATAGCCAAAAATGCTGTACTCAAGTGCCTCTTCCCATAGTTGTCTGCCACCCATCATTTCTTCAAGCTGCCAAGCTTCTTCAATAGTTAGATCGTCGTGGGTAACAGCAGATAAAATTTGCCCTAAAGTAATTAATTTAGCATCTCGCGGCATATTGTTCTGCAATCCCCGCCCTACAGTCTCTTTAAATTCGCTGAAATGATCTTCCATTTTTCCACTCTTCCCTTGTAATGATTTGAATCTGTTCGCTGTTAACAACAAAAAATATTTTTTGAATTTGCTTTTCGGTATCCCAAAACAGAGCTTGTTTGATGCCAGCGTTGATTTTCCAGACATCGTAATTTTCTCGGTTGATGTGAAAAATAACGGTTGCTGCACCTTGCTTTTTTGCTCTACTGATGCCTTCTTGCACTCTGTCTCTGATGTTTTGGGTCTGTTCTGTCAACTCCTTAAATTCGCAAATCTGACCGTCTATCTCAGCATCTGGCGTTCTCACACCCTCTGCTGCTTGTTCGCTCAGCATTTTAACTCTCTTGCCTATTTTAGCCAAAACTTCAGCAACAAATATTTCCGAATTATTAAGATTGTGTTGTTGGTGGATGAGGACAAATCCGCCAGCTATCTCATCAAAATAATATCGCTGATATTCGGGTTCTGCATTTTTGTAGATGGCTCTGCTAGCCTCGATATATTCTGAATTCACCGCTATGATACTCTGAATGGACTCCGGCTCAAGTTAAATGTATGAAAGCAACTGTCGAGCAACTGGTAGAAATTGGGATATTTGCCAGCTTAAACCGAACTGATTTAGAGCAATTGCAAGAACATACAGCAATTCGGACTTACCAACAGGGAGAAGTTGTGATGTATGAGGGCGATCGCATCCCGGAAAAATTATACACGCTTTTGAGCGGTTCTCTGCGGGTGACAAAAACGGCGGCGGCGGGCAAAGAAACAATTCTCCGCACTTTATTTCAGGGAGATATTTTTGCTGCACCTGCTTTGCTGGGTAACGGGATTGCGCCGGCAACGGTGACTGCTGAAACTGATGTGCAAGTTCTTACCACAGAACGGGAATTTTTGCTAGCAGCAATTCGGCAAAATCCTGAGATTGCTTTGCGAATATTGGCGGTTTTTAACCAGCGGTTGCAGCAACTACACGAGACTGTGCACGGTTTGGTGTCGGAAAGGGCGATCGTGCGGCTGGCCCGATTCATTCATTACTTTAGCGTCGAGCAAGGTACGAAAATTGTAGATAATAGTGTATGTTTAAAAAAACGTTTGCCCTACTATCAAATTGCTCGCAGCATTGGCATCACCTATGAAGAATGCGTGCGGTTGTTTAAGAAACTTAAGCCGTTTGTATCCTACAGTAGAGGCGGTAAAATTACTGTTTTAGATTGGCAGAAATTGGAGGATATTGCCTCTGGAGATGAAATAGATTAAAGGTTTGTACGGCCTTTTTCAGAAAGATGAGGTACTATCTGGGATTGGGCATTGGGCGGAGCGAAGCGGAGGGATTGGGCTATCCTCATCACGCTTGAGAACCGCTATAGTCAGGAATTGGATTTTTCGGTTTTTTGCGGACGGTCGTCCTGACTACGAACGTTTTGATATACATCAAAATTTGATGTTGATATTAGTGGGTTTCGGAAAATGTTAAAACAAACGCTAGATTTTCTTCAGCTTTCAAAGCGTGGGGCGCTCGTGCGGGCATGAATACAAATACTCCCGGTTCCAACACTATATCCTTACCTTCGAGGGTCAAAACTCCTTTTCCTGCCACTACATTTATTGTGGCATTTCGCGCTGAATGGTGTTCTGAAATGTCCGAACCTGCTGCCAAACAAAGTAAAGTATGCTGACAATTATTGTCTTTGACTAAAATTTTAGTCAGCACTCCGGTGGCGGGATATTCGATTGTATCTTTCAGTTGGATTGATGAAGATTGTAGCGGTAAAATGGTAGCAGTCATAACTTTTTACTCCGTTAAGATTGTTTTTGAGCACAGATGATGATGTAGCCTAAATCCTGTTGGTACTTCTGGAAAACTCGACGCATTGCTAAGATGCGATCGCGAATTTGCGATCGGCTTAAAACATTCCACACAATCCGCACAGTACCCACAAAGCCTTCGTCATTAAGCATTCGCCGCAAGTTGAGAAGTCCCATCCCCCCGGTTTGATACTTTTCTACTTGCAAACCCGCGTTTTGACAAAGAGTAATCCAGCCTGACTCAGACAAAGGTGTTGAATTAACTCGAATCACTTCCGATAAAGCTTTGTGAATTTCTGATTCTCGGTTTTTGGCTAAAAGTTCGTGAGACAAAAACTTGCCACCCGGTTTTAGCCGATCGCCAATTCCTGATAAAATCTTTGCTTTCCCCGACGGCGACTGCATCGTCAGGATAGCTTCAGCCAACACCCAATCAAACTCTTGGGTAATCCGATCCAAGTGCAAAATATCTCCTTCGACAATTTCCACTCGATCGCTCAAACCCGCTGCTGCAACGTTAGCACGGGCGCGCGCCACACTGTCGGGATTTTTTTCAACTCCCACTACTTTTACACCAAAACGTTCTGCAAGGGCGATCGAGCTATATCCAAAACTCGCCGCCAACTCCAAAACAGTATCCCCAGGCTTAAAATCCGCCAATTCTAATAACATTTCTGTAGCAGCTTTTCCCCCCGGCCTCAGCATTGTCTTACCAGCCGCAGCCAGCACTACATGGCCCGGCGCAGTCTTAAAATTGAGAGTAGTATCGGTCATTGATTTGAACTTTTATTTAAGCTTACCCTCAGCTTGCCAGATTCTCCCAAATCTGTCTATGAGCTAACTCATATTCAAATTATAGTAGGGTGCGTCAGCCTCCTGATTTTTGAGAATTATCCCAAAGATTTCGAGAGGTTAACGCACTCTACAATAGCGGGAACTCACCTACTTAACTAGGAAAGTTCCCGTTGAAATTTATCCCAATAGCTGCACCGCTAATCCTAGGAGTTGGGCAATAAACCAGCACCCAAATTCATTGCGATCGGATTTTAATGAGCTACAGGGCTGAAGAGATTTTCTTGTTTAAATAATGCGATCGATTGCAGACTATCGGAAGCAGCATCCCAAAGAATAAACTTGAAACAATTAGGTATCTCCCGAATTGTCAGAATTCTTGAATTACCAAGCAGGTGAATATTAGCATTGTGACACGCCCGAAGATTGTAATTGGGGATACGCTCAGAGAGATGATGAATATTGTGGTAAGCAATATCAGCCGAAAACCAGTTGAGAATAGTTGGTAATTTTAGGTAGCTACTGCCTTCAATTGCGCCCATAATATAGTCCCACCCCTCTGTTTTATGAGCATAGGAACCCTCAAAATTATGCTGAACAAAGAAAATACAGATAAATATCGCTGCCGAACAGGTCATGACAATTGAGTAAACACTCCAGAAAAAGCCAACCCCAAGTAAGTTGCTGAGATAAATCCAGCTACCAACAACACAAATATTGTTGAATAGTAAATCCCAAAATTCAGCCGTGGTATACCAATGTTTGGATTTATAAGAAGCAATGATTGCAGATAAACCCATACCAAAATCTTTATTGAGACAAGCAAACATATGTCCTATAAAACCACTAATTCCCAAGAGCAGCGCTAATCTGGGCTTAATAATTAGATAGAAAAAACCACCCGGAAACAGCATCAATGGATGTCTGAGTAACTGATACATCTTTTGACGAAATGGACTTAGCGCCGCAAATTGTTCGGTGGATATCAACGCCGAAGGGCCTCGGTACATATCCCAATTACCATTGTGTTTGTGGTGATAAGCGTGTCCCCTCGACCAGGGGTACTGAGGAATCGCATTGATGATACCTAGCAGAAAACCCACGGTGCGATTGACTTTTTTGGAACTAAACAGAGAATAGTGCCCGCAGTCGTGCATCAAAGAGAAACAACGGCCCGAAAAAAGTGTCATTAACACGATTATCGGTGGCAGAAGCCCTACAGAAATTGCAGCAGCTTTAAATGCTAAAAACCATAAAAATGTATAGGGAATTACTGTATTGAAGATTTGCCAAGTAGCTTTGAAATTGTTGCTCTTCATGTAAGGAGATAGCACAAAATCCGACTTTTTGATCGCGCTTTTCATTGAGTGTGTTTGTAGTGTGGATAAGTGCAAATCTGACAATTATAATGTGGATATTTTGCCATTGTGAAAATAAGTTGATGGCAGTTTGCTTTCAACCCATATTTAATAAACCTACCGATCGTATTGAGTTCATTGTCTTCTCATTTGGCTTGTATCGTACAGTTGAAATTCACCCCAACGCTGACGTAGTTGGTCATAACAATCAACCGGAGAAATCGCCAACCGTTGCAGCAAATCGATTTCTATTTGACCGTCACCTGTTAGTAGGATAATAATTTCTTGGGTGGGATTGTAGGTGGCAATGATTTGAAGCAAATTTGAAATTGCGGATGGCTCTAATTCGAGTCGTCGTAGATAGTCTGTTACTGATAATTCAGTGATGAATTGCAAGTAATGCGGAATTGTATCAGTCTGCCAATTTACAGGTGCATTGACAGGTAGATCGACATCACAAACTGCCATACCTCGACCAACGGTTAAAAATCCATTCCAAGCTGTGTATCCAATTGTCAGCATATTTTGGTGGATGAACTGATTCTGCCAATAACCAAAGCTACCTTGTCGCTTGTTATCTTCAACTCGCATTGGTTCGATCCCCCAGCACTTTAGCATATTTCACCAGATTTTTCAGCGAGGGAACAGTCGAAAATAAAGCATCTGTCTCTAATTTCCCACTCGCAAATGCTTCGAGGGCTTTCTTAACTTCCAGGTTTTTACCAATCTGAGGATATCTCAATGTCTCAGCTAGAATCGTCATAACTCCACTTACTTCAATGATTAAATTTGTGAAAATTGACAGCAAAAATATACTGAGACTGAGTTCAAACAGTTACAAAGTATGATTATTTTACCGTAGAGTAACGACAGACTACACAGAAATAGTTAGCGATGGACGATCGCCTTTTATTCACAGTTACGCAGAAACTATTACCGACTAAAATCTATCAGGGCTCAGTGAAATTCAATCAATATCGTTCTAAGTCAATAGATCGATCGCCATCATAGATCAATTTTGAGAAAGCTGAATAAACCATCATCTATGCCTCGTAGACGAAAAAGAACAGGTTTGCGATCGGCGGGCCTTCTGACTAAGAGACTCTATAATCTCATCACAGTTGCGGGACAGCGCCGGATTTACGCCGGACTTTCCCCGTTTCTTCCAACGGTTGCTTTTCGTTGGAACCGATTTTTGCACATTTATCAGGTTATCACAATTCTGACTTGTTTGCATAAAAAACTGTGAAACGCGCCACCAGCGCCACAAATCGCCACTGTTTAGGGGCAAAACTGTAACTCGATCGCACTCTCAAACATTCAGCGAGTCCCATCTTTTTATCCGCTGGGAGGATGATGCGGGCGATCTCAGTTGTGAATTTGTGCGAGCTTAAGAGCTCGCGAGTTGTACAATACGCTAGCTTAAGAGCTCGCACGCTCAATAAAAAAATGCCTTTTGCAAAACTGAGATGCTCGCGATCGTTCTTTGTGTTCGGAGCTCTGACTTGCTACAATTTAGTCGCACATAACTACAACGGATTATGACCGAACTATTAGATGAGACGCTTTCTATAGAAATCGCCACTCGCATCAAAAGCAACCGCAAAAACTGCTTTGATAACGCTTCCAAAGCAGCATTAACCACCGAAGGCGCAGTCTACGTCCAAGGATTTTTAGCTGCACCCGGATCACCTTACAAACCCATCGAGTATAGCTGGATTGAACTCAACGAGCGAATTGTTGACCCAACTTTTCCGCATCTCGGCTTCAGCGCTCAAGACATTCATTACTTCCCAGCCCAGCGATGGAGCGTTAAGAAGCTCAAAGCAATTTTAGATGAATCAAAAGAAGATTATCCAGAAGATGACCCGCTACCGGTTTACGGAAATCAACCCTATGAATATTACGGCGATGTCATGTTAGGCGGTAAAGATTACCAAAATGCTTACGATTTGGCTGCGCTTAAATGCAGGGAATTGAACCTACCCAAAAAACCGGAATTGAACTAATTCAGGACTTACTAAAAAATGGTTTTATATCAAATTTGGTAGCATCGGAACGATTAAACCGCGAAGACTATGATAGCGCGTAAGAAAGACGTACATCTTCTGATTTCTCTGACTTCGCGTTTTTAGCGTCTTCGCGGTTCATTCGATCTTACCACCTATTAGTTATCATTCTGATACAACCGAATTTGATATTACACACTTACAACGGCTGACAGAAATTAAGTTCGCAGCATTCGGAGCCTGCGAACCGACTTTATAAATCAGGAAAATGCAAATCTAGAATAATTAAAAGCAGCCAATAACGGATCTAACTTTTGTTCCAACATCAAATCAGCTAACAATTTAGCCGTCACCGGAGCCAACAAAATACCGTTGCGATAATGCCCCGTCGCCAGTGTCAAATTCTCCCAAGCACTCGCACCCAAAATCGGCAACTCATCAGTCGTAGCAGGCCGAAATCCCCACCATAACTCCAGAATCGGATAATTTTGTAATTCGGGATATAACTGCATAGCTCCTGCTAGCAAGCTTTGGATTCCCGCCGCAGTATTTCCCGAAGTAAAATCCACATTTTCGCTAGTTGCACCAATAATAATTCTCCCATCTTGACGCGGCACAATATAAATGCCGGTGCCAAATAAAACTGTTTGCAGCGGCTGAATTATTCCACAATTTTCTGGGACGCATACTGACAGCATTTGCCCCTTTCTGGGGAAAATAGGAACATTTAACAACTGCTCAGACCAAGCTCCAGTTGCCAAAACATAACGGTCAGCTTGCAATTTTCCTACCGTTGTTTCAACACCAAAAATTCGATTTTGCTGCCTAATAATTTGCCCTGCACTGCCTTGAATAATATTAATTTGCAATTCTTTGGTTGCAGTCTGAAGTGTCCGAAATAAAGCGCGGTTGTCTACTTGAGCATCGTCAGGATACCACCAACCACCAATTACTTCTTCACCCAATCCTAACTGCTGCTGGCGAACAGCATCTCTGTCCAACCATTGAGAGTTCAGATTTGACAAAAATGGCTGTTCTTGAAACTCATTTTTACACACAGGCGCGAGAATTCCCGATCGCCAATATCCCGTTTTCAATCCAGTCATCTCTTCTAGCCGTTCCACCCAGCCTGCATACAGGGCGCGGCTTTGCAAGCACAAATCCAGCATCGGACTGGGGGGAATTCGTTCGGCTTGGGGGGCGAGCATTCCGGCTGCAGCCCGCGCCGTCGGTTGTTTAGAATTGGTGGTGAGAACGGCGACAGAGGCCCCTCGCAACTTCAGTTCAACTGCTAGCGAAAGGCCGATGATTCCGCCGCCAATAATCAGAATATCTTGAGATGAATTCATTGACTTTTATGTGGACTTTCTGGCTGGTTTTACCTCTGGGTCTTCGGGTATTTTTTATTTACCGCAGATCAAAAGTAGATAAACACAGATAAACGCAGATGCTTTTTAAGATTGTTTATGACATTGGTAATGCAAGTGTCTTGAGAATTTTTGGGCAAGTCTTACATATTATCTTGCAAGCCGATCGCCCGATCGACCTTTTTTCACAAAAAATCTATGCTTGCGGTTTCCAGACAGTTTCCGAGCCCTGGCCCCAAAAACCATCGTATTTTGTCACCTTAATATCGCCTAAAACCTTAGTTTGGCAGGACAAACGGCGGTTCGATGCGGGAGAATGGGGAGGAAGCGAAAGTCGGGCTTTTTCGCGCCACTCGGGCTCGGAAACTTCACCCTCGATGCTAACGGCGCAGGTGCCGCAAGTGCCTAGCCCGTGGCAGTTGATGACTTTGGCGTTACCATTGTAGAGATCGATGCCGTTTTTGAGCAAAACTTCACGGAGATTCGATTCGCGATCGCACTCAAATGTTTTTCCTTGCGCTTGTACCTTGACCACAGCAATTTACCCCAATTAGATTTATGTTAATTTTCCTATATATTATCGCATTTATTTCAAATAAATTCATCTAATATAATAAGTCATATCTTACCAAATTCTCGATCCCAATTCCCCATGACAAATCGGCTCTGGATATACGATACCACACTGCGAGACGGCGCTCAGTGCGAGGGACTGTCTCTATCTCTCGAAGACAAACTGCGAATTGCCCGTCAGTTAGACAGTTTAGGAATTCCCTTTATCGAAGGCGGCTGGCCGGGAGCTAATCCTAAGGACGTACAGTTTTTTTGGCGGCTCAAAGAAGAGCCACTAACTCAAGCAGAAGTTGTAGCTTTTTGTTCCACTAGGCGGCCGGGAAAAACCGCAGCTAATGATGAAATGTTGCAGCCTATTTTGTCGGCCGGTACTCGTTGGGTAACGCTGTTTGGTAAATCGTGGGATTTGCACGTTATTGAAGGTTTGAAAACGACCCTAGATGAAAATTTGGCGATGATTCGAGATACCGTTGAATATTTGCGGAGTCAGGGAAGGCGCGTTATTTACGATGCAGAACACTGGTTTGACGGCTACAAACATAATCCCGATTATGCTCTTCAAACTTTAGCAGCGGCGGCGGAAGCCGGTGCAGAATGGCTGGTGCTTTGCGATACTAACGGCGGCACTTTACCCCACGAAGTAACTCAAGTAGTTCGCGATGTCTTAGCATTTTTAGCAACAAAAAGTACAACATTTTTACACTTAGGAATTCACACTCACAACGACTCAGGAGTTGCGGTTGCTAATGCTTTAGCTGCTGTGCAGGAAGGCGTGACGATGGTGCAGGGAACTATTAACGGTTACGGCGAACGCTGCGGCAATGCCGATTTGTGTTCTTTGATTCCTAATTTTCAGCTTAAATTGGGTTATAATTGCATTCAAGACGAGCAATTAGTTAAATTAACTCAAGCCAGTCGATCGATCAGCGAAATTGTCAACCTTGCTCCCGACGATCGCGCTCCTTTTGTCGGTCTTTCGGCTTTTGCTCACAAGGGCGGCATTCACGTATCGGCGGTAGAGAAAAATCCGCTGACTTACGAACACTTGGAACCAGAAAAAATCGGGAACTGTCGCCGCATTGTGATTTCGGATCAAGCTGGTTTAAGCAATGTTTTGGCGAAGGCCCGCACTTTTGGAATCGAACTCGATCGCAAAAATCCTGCTTGTCGCCAAATTCTGGAAAAATTAAAAGCTTTGGAAAGTCAAGGATATCAATTTGAAGGCGCTGAGGCGAGTTTTGAATTGTTAATGCGGGAGGCTTTGTCACAGCGCCAGCGGTGGTTTGAAATTAAGGGATTTCAAGTGCACTGCGATAAGGTTGGCGAAGAGTGTACGGCTTTAGCAACTGTCAAATTATCAGTCAACGGTACAAATATTCTGGAATGTGCGGAAGGAAACGGCCCAGTTTCCGCTTTGGATTCGGCTTTACGGAAAGCTTTGGTGAATTTTTATCCGGCGATTGCACATTTTTATCTGACAGATTACAAAGTGCGAATTCTCGACTCTGGTGCGGGTACTTCTGCTAAAACGCGCGTTTTATTGGAATCGAGCAACCGCCAGCAGCGATGGACAACTGTAGGGGTTTCTACGAATATTTTGGATGCTTCTTGTCAGGCGGTTGTTGAAGGTTTGGAGTACGGTTTGGTGCTGGACAATCAAGAGGCGATTCCCCTAGTTTGTCGGGTTCATTAACTAAGAAGATTGGGCGGTGAGATAAAATACCGGGCGGTTTCTAACCGCCGTCTTATCTACTACAATTTTGTTTAAGGATGCAAAAACTCTAAATGATCTCCGGGAACAGATCGCAATCTAGCCGCCGATCCTTGCACTTTCAACCTGCCGCGTTCTAACATGATAATCCAATCGGCGCGATCGATCACTCGCGGCCTGTGACTGATAAAAATCGTGGTTTTTCCGTGCCGGTACATCAGCAAATTTTCCAAAACTTCCGCCTCGCTGGCGGGGTCTAGCCCTGCGGTAGATTCGTCTAAAATCAATACGGGCGGGTTGTTGAGAATGGCGCGGGCGATCGCCAATCTCTGTCTTTGTCCCCCAGAAATATTCGCTCCAAACTCCCCTAAAACAGTTTGATACTTATCAGGTAATTGGCTGATAAACTCATCAGCCCCCGCAAGTTTACACACTTTCACAATCTGTTCAAAGCTAGCATCTGGACTCCCCAAACGAAAATTATCTATAATCGAACGGCTCCAAAAATGCGCTTCTTGAGGAACTAGAACCACCTGCTGTCTGAGACTGTCTAGAGACAAATCTTGCAAATTGTAACCGCCAATTCTCACATTACCCGATTGCAGCGGATACAAACCAGCAATTACCTTAGCAAGCGTACTTTTTCCGCAACCAGAATAGCCGATTAAAGCAATTGCTTGACCCCCAGGAAACGTCACAGAAAAATTTTCCAGCAAGTCAAGTCTACCGGGATAGTGAAAATTCACATTCTTGCAAACAATCTCATCGCGACCTTGAATCGTGACCGCAGGTTTATTACTATCATTCTTAGTTTCCGGTGCAGCATCAATCACTTCGGAAAGCCGTTGAGTTGCTGTCTGAACGCGAGTCATTTCATCACTAAATCCGACTAAAGAAGTCACCCAAGTAGTAAGGTTTTGATTCATACTGATAAACGCCAGCAACTGACCGATACTCAATACCTTGTCAATCACCAAACCGCTGCCCAACCACAGCAAAGTAATGCCACCAGCAGAAGCAATAAAACCCGAAAAAATATTATTGAGGATGCCAATTTGTGTAGTGCGGAAAGTGAGATTTGCTAAGCGACCGAAGCGGCTTTGAAATTCCTCCCAAAGTTGCTGGGCGCTGCTAGTAGTTTTTACAGTCAGCGCGCCTTTAAACGTTTCGACTAAAACGCCTTGAGTTTCTGCTTCCAGCACAAATAAATTCCGCGTCTTTTGCTGCAATACTGGCAGAAATACTACTGTAGATGCAGTCATCAATAGAGCGATCGCTGTTGCAGCCAACGTTAGTTGCGTGCTGTAAAACAACATAAAAATAAAAGAAACTACCGCTATAAAAAATTGACTGGGCAAGCTGATAGCTACTTGAGAAACTAATTTATTTATTTCTTGGATATCTTGTAATCTACTGACGATTTCGCCGCTGCGTCTGGTTTCGTAAAAGCTCAAAGGCAAGCGCAGAAATTTCCGCCCAAATTCCATCACCAATCCTAACTCTAAACGCTGGGAAAATTGAGCAATTAAGTTCGACTCAACTAATCCTAAACTGCTGCTAAAAAAATTCATAATTATAACTGCGATCGCCACACTTGCCAAAAGTTGCGTGTCGCCCCGCACCAGGATGTCGTCGGTGAGCAGTTGAACTAAAAAAGGTGACGAAATCGACAGCAAACCCAACACTAAATTCATCAACAATGCTTCGATTAAAATGTGGCGGTAAATCCCAACCCGGCGCATCCATTTTTGTAAGGAATTGGCGGGCGGTTGACCGTCTGCTTCTGCAAAAAACCGCTCTGGATCTGGGTCTACTAGCAAGCACAGCCAATCTGTCCAACCCGCTGCTAATTCTTCTTTAGAAACATAGCGCAGACCAATGGCGGGATCTGCGATCGCATATTTATTGCCCTGTTTTCCGTACAAAACAACCCAATGATACCCGCTCCAGTGAATAATGGCAGGCAAAGGTGCTTCATCAATTTTGTCTAAAATAGCAGCGGCTGCTCGCACGGATCGAGCATTAAGACCGATCGCCTCAGCCCCCTGTTTCAAACCCAGTAAAGTCGTCCCCTTTTGACCGGTACCGGCAAATTCTCGCAAGCGACTAATTGTAAAATTCTGTCCGTAAAATTTGGCGATAGAAGCCAAACAAGCCGCCCCGCAATCTTCTTCACTTTGCTGGAGAACAACCTGATATTTCTTAAACCTGTTTACTTGTCCGAATAATGGCATTTTGCCGATCAAAGGAATATTTTTTAACATTTTGCCAATTGAATAATGAGTAGAGCATAATGAACACTACTCCTCACCCACTACCCAATCAGCAAAAAGCACCCATAAAGTTATGGGTGCTTTTCAATCAAGAGTTAGAGAGCTGAATTCACAGCCCTAAATTTTATGAGTAGCCGTAGCGGACTACTCTTCTGAAGGAACCGTCGCAATTCCGGCGGTAAACTACCCAACTGCGGCGGCGTCCACGGTTACAGTCGTTGTAGCGATTATTGGCATAATAGTAACCGCCGTTGACGCTAGCTGATTCTTCAGGGGTGAGTTCAGCAAACAGTGAATTTTCCTTAGTGTCTTTCATGATTTGACTCCTTTCAAGGTTAAAAGTTTTTAACAGAAACTAGAAATTATTTACAATTTCTACAGCCTCGCTCAAATAAAGCACAATGAAATTATGGGTGCTTTCTCGATCGACAGTTAGAGAGCTGAATTCACAGCGCTAAACTTTATGAGTAGCCGTAGCGGACTACTCTTCTGTAGGAACCGTCGCAATTCCGGCGGTAAACTACCCAACTGCGGCGGCTTCCACGGTTACAGTCGTTGTAGTTATTATTGGCATAATAGTAACCGCCGTTGACGCTAGCTGATTCTTCAGGGGTGAGTTCAGCAAACAGTGAATTTTCCTTAGTGTCTTTCATGATTTGACTCCTTTTAATTTGACAAGATGGAACGAGAACTATAAGTTTTATAAGTTTTATATAGCCTCGTGTAATTACTAACTAATAGTTCTTTAAGTGCTGTGCGTGTTCCGGAATGTTACTGAGATATTTTCCAAATTTCTTTCGATCGCGCTACCAGACTCACCTATCTAGACTATTAGGGTTTTGTAAGGGCGCGATCGGTTCGGATCGTACAGATACAACTGGTTCGGCTGCGGCATGAAAAACAGCATATTGAGGTCATTGCTGCTGTTTTCGCTCCCGCTGTTGCTGTTATTACTGCTGACACTGCTGGTAGGGCTGCCACCGCTGACAGTAGCAGATTCTCGTTCGGTGAGCTCGGTAAAGAATGAATTTTGTTGATTTTCCGGCATGAGGAACTCCTATTAATACCTATGTACTTACTTACGTACATCTCCCCAAAAAACCGGGTAACAGCGCCAAAAATCATTAATGCAATGTCCTAGTTTCATGAATGTTGCCCGCTTTGTCCACCATTCTTGATGTTTGGGGAAATTTGCGGGTGGGGACAGCAAAGCTGTGCGGATTTTGACCTTGACCCCGTGAATTTTGATTTATATAGTCCTGGACGCACTCCTTGTCAGATACCGGGTTTTTTGAGGAAAATCTTTGGTTGCAGCCCGCAGACTCGATCGAAAACCCAGTTTTTTAGGGCTTGATTGGTAAGCCGTATTAGACTTCTCAACCTATCCTTGGTATCCGGAAAACGGAAAATAAATATGACAAAAATAATAAACGATCGCTCTCTTCCTTTTCATTTTACTATTTGAAATGAGAGATGAAAACATTGAAAATAACGGATTTTATAAGGGTTTAGAGCTTGTATACAGTTGCATTGTTTTTTAGAACTGGTATCAAAACTCAAAACTATCCTCCTCCCCTCCAACTCAAAACTCAAAGCTCAAAGCTCAAAATTATTCCTCTCACCCCAGCACCCACCATGTCTCTCACTCCCGAACCCACACCCGCTGAAACCTTTAATAACGACCAGTTTTTGCCCCCTGTCAGCCGTTGGACAAGTTTGGGGGGAATTTTGATGGTGGCCACCTTTGGCGGGGCGATCGCCCTGGCTAGTGTCACCAAATACAGCGCCACAGTCAAAGCAGAGGCGATCGTCCGTCCCGCCGGAGAAGTGCGCGTCGTGGAAGCGGCCACCGAAGGAACCGTCGAAAGCATTGCTGTCAGCGAAAATCAGACAGTGAAAGCCGGAGATACGATCGCAGTTGTAGACGGTTCGCGTTTGGGAACTCAAAACAAGCAATTCCAAGACATTATTAATCAGTCTCAAGCAGCAGCACAGCAAATCAACCAGCAACTGCGCGACTTAGAAAATCAAATTTTGGCCAGCGCCAAACTTAAAAGCATCGAAAGTGGAAGTTCCGCCGAACAGGAATTAGTCGAATCCGCTTTAGTCAAAATCGCCGCATCGCTGCCGGATGTTGCCGAGAAACTGGGTAGAAGTCGGCGGGTTTTGCTCGTCAAGCGATCGACCATCCAACAACAATTGACTCAAGCTAAAAAACAGCTAAATCAAGTTGAGTCACAACTCAAAAATAGCGTGATCCGCGCCCCCGCTGATGGTACAATTCTCAAATTGGAAGTACAAAATACCGGTCAAACCGTACAAGCCGGCAGCGCGATCGCCCAAATCGTCCCCAGCGACGTACCCCTGGTAGTCAAAGCCAAAGTCACATCCCAAGACATCGCCCGCATCCAAATCGGTCAACCCGTACAGATCAGAATTTCCGCTTTACCCTTCCCCGACTACGGCACATTGAAAGGAACAGTCAGCGCGATCGCCCCAGATGCGATCGCCCCTCAAAATCCCGCCAATAATTCAGGTGGATCTTATTACGAAGTAGCAATCAAGCCCCAACAAACCTATTTAACAAAACTCCAATCCAGCAGCGGTCAATTCTTCGGAAATTCCCAGGTAAATACCCCCCGCCAGTATTCAATTCAATCGGGAATGGAGGGCAGAGCCGATATTATTACGGGCCAAGAAACAGTCCTCACATTTATTTTACGTAAAGCCCGTTTGCTGACAGATTTATGATTAGTCAGTTGTTAGTTGTTAGTTGTTAGTTGTTAATTGTTAGTTGTTAATTGTTAGTTGTCAACAGTCAGCAGTCAACAGTCAACAGTCAACAGTCAGCCGTCAACAGTCAACAGTCAACAGTCAACAGTCAGCCGTCAACAGTCAACAGTCAGAAAATTACAAGAGCGGAAATTGAAATAACGTGTCAAAATAGAAATGTGAAATCAATTCTATTCTTTCCTCATGGGTAAACAGCGCGTTCTTTCAGGAGTTCAGCCAACAGGCAATCTTCACCTAGGCAATTATCTCGGTGCCATTCGCAACTGGGTAGAAAATCAAAGCCAGTACGAAAACTACTTTTGCGTAGTCGATTTGCACGCAATCACCGCACCGCACAATCCAGCAACCCTAGCCTCCGACACTTACGCCATCGCCGCCCTTTATTTAGCTTGCGGCATCGATTTAGAACATTCTACTATTTTCGTGCAATCCCACGTCTCGGCGCACACAGAACTAGCATGGCTGCTAAACTGCATTACGCCGATTAACTGGCTCGAAGATATGATTCAGTTTAAAGAAAAAGCAATTAAACAAGGCGAAAACGTCAACGCAGGCTTGCTAAATTATCCCGTATTGATGGCAGCAGACATCTTGCTTTACGATGCCGACAAAGTACCAGTAGGAGAAGACCAAAAACAGCATTTGGAACTCACCCGCGATCTAGTCATCAGATTAAATCACCAATTCGGCACACCAGAAAAACCCGTATTAAAACTTCCCGAACCGTTAATTAGGGCAGACGGCGCGAGAGTAATGAGTTTGACAGACGGTACGCGCAAAATGTCAAAATCCGATCCTTCCGAACAAAGTCGAATTAACTTATTAGATTCGCCAGAAACCATTACTAAAAAAATCAAGCGCTGCAAAACAGATGCCGTGCGGGGCTTAACCTTTGACGACTCCGAACGCCCCGAAGCTAGAAATCTGCTAACACTTTATCTCCTGCTTTCAGGCAAATCGAAGGAAGAAGTTGCAGCGGAATGTGAAAACATGGGTTGGGGAGAATTTAAACCATTGTTGACAGAGACCACAATTAATGCCCTCAAACCAATTCAAGATAAATACAAGGAAATAATGGACGATCCGGGATATTTAGAGTCTGTACTACGTCGCGGCAAAGAACAAGCAGAAACCATTGCCAACAAAACTCTGACTAAGGTTAAGACAGCTTTCGGTTATTCTTTACCTGTTTAGTTGTTATTGG
Source organism: Microcoleus sp. CZ3-B2 (assembly GCF_036705055.1). NCBI lineage: Bacteria > Bacillati > Cyanobacteriota > Cyanophyceae > Oscillatoriales > Microcoleaceae > Microcoleus > Microcoleus sp. CZ3-B2. Next base: position 34,779 of record NZ_JAUBTN010000050.1, read on the forward strand.
TTACTGGTTAGTTGTTAGTTGTTAGTTGTTATTGGTTACTGGTTAGTTGTTATTGGTTACTGGTTATTTGTTAGTTGTTAAGAATTACAACTGCCAACTGCCAACTGCCAACTGCCAACTGCCAACTGCCAACTGCCAACTGCCAACTGCCAACTGCCAACTGCCAACTGCCAACTGTCAACTGCCAACTGCCAACTGCCAACTCCCAACTGTCAACTGTCAACTGTCAACTGCCAACTGCCAACTATCAACTAACTATGAACCGTTTTCGTACAGCCTGCACCACCCCTGGAGAATTTATAATTACCGCCGAAGTTGCCCCGCCAAAAGGCGGCGACATCACCCACACGATCGCAATGGCTGAACTTCTAAAAAACAGAGTTCACGCTATTAATATCACAGACGGCAGCCGCGCAGTGCTGCGAATGTGCCCGCTAGCAGTTTCCGCGATTCTATTGCAGCACGGCATTGAGCCGATTTGTCAAGTTGCTTGTCGCGATCGCAATCAAATAGGCCTGCAAGCCGATCTCATGGGAGCCCACGCTTTAGGCATCCATAATATCTTGGCACTCACAGGCGATCCAGTCAAAGCCGGCGACCATCCAAAAGCCAAAAGTGTATTCGATTTAGAATCAGTGCGGCTGCTGCAAGTCATTCAAAAAATGAACGGCGGCAAAGACTGGAATGACAAAGCTTTAACAGACGGAATTACCGATTTATTTGTCGGTGCCGCTGTCGATCCGCAATCCCCCAGTTGGTCTGGTTTGCAAAGTCGATTCGAGAAAAAAGTAGAAGCCGGAGCACAGTTTTTTCAGAGCCAATTAATTACCGATTTTGAAGTTTTTGATAAGTTTATGCACCACATTGCTGCTGGCTGCAAAAAACCAATTTTAGCAGGAATCTTTTTGTTTAAATCAGCTAAAAATGCTGAATTTATCAAAAAATACGTGCCGGGAGTTCACATCCCGCAAGAGACGATCGATCGTTTGGCAAAATCCCCAGCACCTTTGCAGGAAGGCATAAAAATTGCGGCCGAACAAGTCAAGCTAGCGCGGCAATTGTGTCAAGGAGTTCACCTGATGGCAGTGAAGCGAGAAGATTTGATTCCTCAAATTTTGGATTTGGCGGGAATCGAGCCGCTGAGTTAACATTGAGTTATTGCTAACATTTTAAATCCACAGGACAGTCATGGTTCAAACTATAGACAATCCCACAATTTCTCCCACAGCCGAGCAGCATTTCACTTGGCGCGGTTTGAATTGGCAGCAGTTTAAAGCAATTCAATCCAGCTTTGAAAATGTGCCAGGAGTTCGATTATTTTATTGTGATGGAGTTTTAGAAATTGTGGGTACTGGAAGATTACACGAAGAGATTCGGTGTCTGATTGCCTTGCTAATGGGACAGTTCTTTATACAAAGAAGAATTGTATTTTTTCCGAGCGGTGCTTACAGTCAGATTGTTGAGGGTCAAGTGGAGTATCAGGCAGATTTATCTTATTGTATCGGGAATAAAAAAGATGTTCCCGATCTGTGTATTGAGGTAGTTGTTACTAGCGGTAGTCCGATTAAACTTCAGAAGTATCGGCTGATGGGTGTGCCGGAAGTCTGGTTTTGGGAAGACGGCACGCTAAAGATTTACCATTTGCGAGAACAGGGTTATGAGCAAATTACAAACAGCGAATTGCTGCCTGAGTTAGACTTGTCTTTGCTCAAACGCTGCATTTTGTTTGCTTCGCCTTTGGATGGACTGGAAGAGTTTGGTAGAGGTATTAATAGCAATGACTAATTCAGATTTACTCGATCGCGATAATATCAAAATAGTAGAGTCGCAAATTTCTGAAGTTACAGTTTATACCGATCGCGCCCTGATCGCCCGCCGCGGCACAGTAGCCCTGATGGGAAACGAGCGCGAATTGACCATCGCCTCTCTCCCCACAACCCTCGAAACAGAGTCAGTCAGGGCCACCGGTGCGGGTACAGTCGCCGTGCGATTGCTGGGAGTACGCACCGAAACAGTGTTTAGCAGCGAACCTACGGGCGATCGCATCGCCGAATTAACCCACCAAATCCAAGAATTAGAAACCCAAAAACGCGCCATACAAGACCAAATCGCCGCCCGAAAAATTCAACTCAACTTTGTCGAGAATTTAAGCGCAAAAAGCGTGGGTTCCTTTGCCAGCAGCATCTCCAAGCAACAGATTGGTTTGAACGAAGTCGGCGAATTGCTCAATTTTTTAGGCAGTAATTATAAAAAGTACATAAGTGCGATCGCCCAACACGAAAGACAGCAGCAGGAATTAGACAAGCAAATAGAAGCCTTACGCCAGCAGTTGCGCCAACTACAAACTCCCCATTCCCAACAAAGTTTTAACATCATTGTGGCGATCGAACCCAGCGGCAGCGGCAATTTTGAACTAGAAGTTTCCTATGTAGTAATGGGAGCCCGTTGGACACCCCTTTACGACTTGCGAGTCAACACCACCAACAACCAAATCAATCTCAACTACCTAGCCGAAGTCAATCAAAATACAGGCGAAGATTGGACGGGAGTAGCACTGACTTTATCCACAGCAAAACCCGGATTGGGAACTTTGCCGCCAAAACTCCAACCCTGGTTTATCGATATTGTTCGCCCAAAATCTGCTCAAAGCCAAGGCTTTCCCAGAGCGCAGATGAAACGAAGTGTGAAACCAGAAACGTCAGCAGTGTATGACAATTTCATGGAATCTGAGATGGAAGACGAGGAGCAATTAGACATGATGGCTGTTGGTGGCAGCGCTCCCGCGCCCGAACCCATAGCAGCTCAAACCGCCACAGCAAGAGTATCTAAAGAAGGCAGTACCGTCTCATTTCAAGTAGGAGAAAATACCAATATTCCCAGCGACGGCACACCCCACAAAGTCACTATTTTCAGCGAAAATTATCCCTCCAAACTTCAATACATAGCCGTTCCGCGTTTAGTCAGCTTTGCTTATTTGCAAGCAATTGTCACCAATCCAATGACAAGTGCAACTCTCCTGCCCGGTAAAGCAAATATTTTTCGCGACAACACTTTTGTAGGTACTTTACAGTTAGACAATATTTCTCCCGGTGAAGAAGTCAAGCTTAATTTAGGAATAGATGAAGGATTAAAAATCGAGCGGGAATTAGTGGAAAGACAAGTAGATAAAAAACTGATTGGCAATCAGCGCCGCACAAGTTACGCCTATCGGTTAATTGTGACCAATTTGCAGCAACTGCCTGTAAACTTGACCTTGAAAGAGCAACTACCAGTCAGTCGCAACGAGCAAATAAAAGTGCGGTTGAGTGTCACAAATCCCAAGATAGAAGCAGGTGAAATGGGAATGTTGGAATGGATAATGTCTCTACCGCCTCAAGCCAAACAAGAGTTAGATTACCAGTTTGTTGTCGAACATTCTCCTGAGTTAACAGTCATGGGTTTAGATATTTAATTAGGATTTACACTCTTAATCTGTAACGCCAGCTACAGCTTATACTAATTATGAAAAATATTGCTACATAGAAATTATAGGCAATCGTATGTAGGGAAACGGCACTGCCGTGTCCGGCGGGGGGTTGTGCAAATCAAAGATAATTTGTATAAAATTGGTAATTGTAGCAAGACTATTTCCAATTGGTATTACTTATCAAAAATTTGACGATCTGACTATCAACAAAAAACCAGGATTAATTACAACTGGCGAACAGTCCTGTATAACGGTATAATTCCCCCTTCCTCGAAAAACGCCCCGATTTTTCAACAATTTGTACTCCAGCGATCGCGCCCCTGTTGTTTAGCATCGTACAAAGCTTTGTCTGCATAGGCTACCAGTGTCTCTGGTTGAACTTCCAGCCTTGGTATGAGTGAGGAAATACCCAAACTAACTGTGACGATTTCCTTCACGTCAGACTGTGCATGGGGAATCGCCAGATTGTGAATTTCTTGCTGAATGTTTTGTGCCACCTTAATCCCTCCTTCTAAATCCGTATTCGGGAGGAGTGTCACAAATTCTTCGCCACCGTAACGCGCTGCTAAATCGGTGGGACGAATGACTACTTTTTGTAATATTTGCCCTATTCTAATTAAGCAATCATCGCCAGCCAGATGACCGTAGTAGTCGTTGTAGGATTTGAATTTATCAACGTCCAATAAAATTAGAGAAAGTGGCTGATTTTCTCGCGCTAGGCGTTGCCATTCACTTTGAAGGCGATTGTTGAAACAGCGACGGTTAGCCACCTGAGTCAAACCATCTAGATTGGCCAGTTCTTCTAATTTTTGATTGGCATCTTGCAGAGCCAATTCAATTTGTTTGCGGGCGGTAATATCACGGATAGTAACGGAAAAACCATCTCCTAGCTTGACTGCTACGAAGTGAAACCAGCAAGATTTTCCTGATTCATAGTAAAAATCCTGTTCTAAAGATTCCCCCATCTCGACAATATTAACGAAGCCATTAAATAGTTCTGGATCAATCTTACTCAAAAACTTTTTTAGTACCAATTTGCCAATCATCTCTTCACGACTGCGTTTAAAAGCTCTAGCAGTCACGGGGTTGACGAGTAAACACCGAAAATCCTCAATCTCCCCTGTTTCGGTATTACGAACAGCCTGCATTGCCGCAATACCATCAAGGGAACTATTCAAAACACTAGCAAGTAAAGCCCTCGATTGATAAAGTACCTCTTCTGTTTCCCGGCGCTTAATATTTTCTTTTTCCAGAAGCTGTTGCTGGCGTTGAATGGTTAACTGATTTTCCAGACGCGCCACGACTTCTTCGATTTGAAATGGTTTGGTAATGTAGTCTATAGCCCCTAACTCAAAGGCGGTTACTTTGTCGAAGACATCATCTAAAGCACTAATGAAAATCACTGGAATGTGGCTAAAGTCTGCATCAGCTTTGAGAGTTCTACAGACTTGATAACCATCCATTTCGGGCATCTTAACATCTAAAAGTATTACATCTGGTCGCTTTACATTCACGGTTTTTAGTGCCATCCGCCCGCTGGTGACGCTGCGAACAGTGTAGCCGAGTTTGAGGAGTGCATTGCTTAGTAATTGTAGATTTTCTAGAAGATCGTCTACAATTAGAATATTACCTTTATTTTCGATGCCAGAATTAAGATTCATTGCTTATCAGAGGTTCTACTAAATCAAGAATCTGCTCAAATTTAAATTGAATGGCAATTTTTGTCAGGGATTTTATCAAACGAGTTTCTGTTTGGGGAATTTCTCCTACGACTTGTAACACGAGGTTGGTATTTGCCTCAAGTGCGGCTGCGTATAGTTGACTAATCCATTCTTGAGTCATACAGGTTAAATCTTCCGATGTCAATGGGCTTTTTTCTGTATCATCAAAAACTGGAGATATTGTTTCTGCATAGATATATTTGACTCCCAAATGCTTAGCTAGTGTCTCAAAAATACTGTGTTCAACGAAGGGTTTGCGAAGGAAGTCATCACAACCGGCTGAAAGCACGATCGCCCTTTCTTCTTCCAAAACACTCGCTGTTAACGCGATTATAGCTGTAGCATTGCCTTTGGTGGTAGATTTGATGTATTTTGTCGCTTCGTAGCCATCCATCACTGGCATCCTCATGTCCATCCAGATCAGGTGAGGTTCCCATTCATCCCAAATTGCGATCGCCTCTTGTCCGTTACTAGCTTCTTTCACCTCAAATCCCAAGGGACTGAGCAACTTAATTAGTAATTGTCGATTAATATATTGATCATCGACTGTGAGAATTTTGTAGCTAAGTTGACCGGGAGCAAGTGCTAGCACTCTGGGATATTCTCCTGTAATCTTGCTGTTGGTTTTTTCGCCCAATTTTACCTGAATATAGAATGAGAAAGTTGTACCTTTTCCTAATTCACTTTTTACCGAAATATCTCCCCCCATCAATTGCACAAATTTTCGGCTGATTGCTAAACCTAAACCCGTTCCTTCCTGCATTTCTTTTCCGGCTTGGGCTTGACTAAAAACATCAAATAGTTTTGGCAGTTCTGCGGCTGCAATACCCACCCCAGTATCGCGCACCCGAAAATGAATCTGAAAAACATCTGTGGTTTCTTGTTCTCCCTGAAAAACATTGAGAGTAATGTTACCCTCTGAGGTAAATTTGATAGCATTGCTGAGTAAATTAATTAAAACCTGACGCAGTTTTAGTTCATCGGTACAGATATAGCGGGCGACATTTTCGGTACGCTGAAAAATCATCTTCAATCCAGCATTAGTTGCGCGCAAATGCAGCATATCTTCTAAATCATTTAGCAATATATGTAGGTCAAAGTCTGTAAGATTAAGGGTGGTTTTACCTGCTTCGATTTTTGATAAATCGAGTACATTATTAATCAGCGTTAAGAGATAATCACCACTGCGATAGATAATTCCGGCATTCTCGTATTGTTCGGGGGGCATATTTGTGGCGCGTACCATCAATTGCGAAAAGCCGAGAATAGCATTGAGGGGCGATCGCAATTCGTGGCTCATATTGGCAATAAATGTACTTTTAGCTTGATTAGCGGCTTCTGCTTTCACTGCCAACTCTCGGGAAATCTTCTCACTTTCCTGCAAAGCCATAGTACGCTGAATCACTCTTTCTTCTAATTCCGCATTAGCTTGTTGTAATTTCAAAGCCGCTTGACGATTTTCCGAAACAATCGCAGATGTCACCATCGTCGTAAGGGAAAGTACCCCCACAAATAAAAGTAGTAACAAAAGGGAATTACGAGCCAATGCCGCCTTATAAAAAATACCAATTTTATAAGCCGTAGTGATAAAAGCCATACTACAAATGGCGGTGACTAAAATAGTAGTAACTTTCTGACTAAAACGAAAAACAGACCATAAGAGAGGGGGTAAAAGTAAATATTCTACAGGTTGACTCTCAAATAAGGAAAATTTAATGACTATTCCCAAAAGAATAGCAATAATCAGAAATTCTCCACTAACCCAAGACTGCGGGGCATAAAATTTCTGTTTTTTTAAACAACAAATTAATAAAAAAGGGGTAAAAAGTAAGATGCCTATACTATCACCAATCCACCAACCAGTGAAAGTTTTTATAAAGTCAGACAGGGGGACAAGTTTCTGATAAGTGAATGAACAAGTCCCGATCAAAGCGTTGGGTAAACTAACTCCTAAAAAACTAACGGCGATAAAAATTACTACATGATTGACTTCATTAAAAGGAAATTTTGTGCGAGTTAACCGTCGAATCACAAATACTGCCAATAAATTCCAAATCGTTACACTAATAGTATTGAAAACATTACTCCATAATAAGCTTGGGGATATCGGCCACATGATTAAGGTCGCAATAAATTGACCCATAAAGATACCTAACCAACGAGAATAACCCCACTCCAATAAAGTGGCGAACATCCATCCTGTTCCGGGCCAAACGGGTGAAAGATATGGTGGAATAATCGTAATACTGGATATTTTATGATTATTCGTGAGCAGCCAACAAATCAAAGGATAAACAATGGAAATAATCAGAACTTGAAGCCACCAGTGGGGATTTTTTATTTCTAAGCCGAGATTATTTAAGAGGTTAAAAAAATGTTTTTTTGCGCTCATTTTTTAGGTATTAACTTGCTTCACAAAAACTGTCAACTATCAATTAGGAACCATTAAAGGTTCTATCAAATCAAGAATTTGCTCAGATTGAAATTGACGTGTTAATTGAGTCAGGCTTTTGATTGAAAATAGTTAAGTTTCAGGAATTTATTGAATAACTTTCATCACCTTTTATGTGTTGGCTTCTAACACAACTTCAGATCAGCTTATCATCCATTCATGGCGCTGTAAAACGCAACTATGTAAACGACTGTCAACTATCAAAATACCAAAAAATCAGCACTAGGAGAGGCTGTTTACATACAGTTATATCGTTCAGTTTAAGCCCGCCGACCTACTTACTTTAAATGTTTCTGATGTTAATTCTGCTTGCGTTAGACGATCGCCATTATGAGATTGCATTTCCTCATAAATATATTTTACCCCTATCAGCATCAGCTTACAACAAAGCAAGATTTTTGAATCCCAGCAAGTGCAAGGCAATTTCAATCGCACTCAAAGAGGCGATCGCACAACTGGGAATCCCATACTTAGCTTGCAAAAATTTACCGATAATTTGTAAACTGCAAAGCCATCGGATAATCTTCTTGCTTCAAGCGTTGAATTACCAACTGCAAATCATCTTTATCCTTGGCAGAAACGCGCACTGCATCACCTTGAATTGAGCCTTGAATCTTTTTAAACTCATCTCGAATTAATTTAGTGATTTTTTTGGCAATTTCCTGGTCAATCCCTTTTTTTAGTTTGATTTCTTGACGGACGCGGCTGCCGCTAGCCGGATCAATTTTGCCGTAATCAAAAATTTTCAGAGATAAATTCCGCTTGGCAGCTTTTGTTTGCAAAACAGTGTGAATTGCATCGAGAGTAAATTCGCTGTCGGTGTTGACAACTATCGATTCTGCGCCCAATTCGACGGTGGTTTTGGTATCTTTCAAGTCGTAGCGGCTTTGAATTTCCCGCACTGTTTGGTCAACAGCGTTAACTACTTCTTGCCGATCGAAATCGCTGACAATATCAAAGGAATAACTAGCAGCCATAAATTAATATTTGGTAATGGGCATTGGGCCTTGGGCATTGGGCCTTGGGCATTGTTAGCTGTTGACTGTTGACTGTTGACTGTTGACTGTTGAGTGTTGACTGTTAACTACTGCCAACTAGCAACTGCCAACTAGCAACTAGCAACTGCCAACAGTCAACTAGCAACTAGCAACTGCCAACTGACTACTGACTAATGACTAATGACTAATGACTAATGACTGCTGACTATTAATTAACAGCCATCAAACTGAAATAGAATAAAGTAACTGTGCAGGAAGAACTAATCGCAAACATGAGCGATCGCCCCAGAGGCACATTCAGAATATAGAAAACGGAAAATAACAAGCGGGCGATCGTAAAAGCGATCGCAGCCAAACCCGCCGCCTCCGAATCTACCCCCGTCACAAAAGCCATCAAAGCCGCCGCCGAAAACAGCATAAACGTCTCAAACGAATTTTGGTGGGCCCAAGTTGCCCGCTGAGCGTAATCCGGCAACCTCTCAAACATAGCGCGCGGCGCTGCTTGGTCGTAGCCTAGCTGCAAGCGGGCGAGGGCAACCACCAAAAACGGTGCATAAACCAGCGCCGCTGCAGCAGCAATACAATCAAGCAGAATAACCGACACAGGCAATCCCAACAGCATCATCCGCCTCGCATTTCAATCAAAATAGAACAGAGTAACCACCTTGCGCTGTTCTTCCGCGTCTTGGCAAGTTTTCAGCAAAGTGTGACTTTCATGAAAAGCAAAACAGATCAGTTGCTGACAGCGAGAAATAATCTCCTGATTGCACATGGCGCTTGCTTCCGGGAGAGACAAACTGTCATTTTTGGGATTTTCTACCAAATGTATGACTTGTTCGAGCTGATCGCGGGACTCCCGCGGCTGGCGGCTCATACTTTGTGGCAAAATCACCGTCAGCAGATTAGGATCTGCCTGCATTGCCCCCCGAATCGCGGCAGAATTAGTGCCTGTAGCGCCTGATGTGATGAGCTGATTGCCTCCCAGAACTAAGGCGTAGCTCAGCATCTCAATTAGCTGCTGGTGGGTAATAGGAACGTGACGAGAACCCAAAAGAGCAATCCGCTTGGAGCTGGTTTGCTGGATCGCCGCAAGTTCTTGTAAAAAATCATCAACTCTGGGTAGCTCAATTGATTGACTCAAAGAATTTATTAAATTAAATAAAACTACGTTGTGGATTTTAGCAGACTCCCCAGCAATTGCCGCCAAAAACCAGTTAAAAATTGCACATTTACAAGATTTGACTGGGGGATGGCGAGATTTGAGGGAGCCATAAGGCATTGGGCAGCCGTAGCTGAAGGTAGAATTCCTGAAAAATTGAGAATTTAAGAATTTTCCATTTTTATTTTTTAATTCAAAAAAAAATTCTGCCTTCTTACACTCCGGCGGCCTGCTTAATGGACTTTCGCTCCCAAACCCAAGGATGCGATCGTGCTGTCCCAGTCAAAGTGTTCTGCCATTAGCTGAGTAACGCATTCCACCTTGATCCGTTCGTGCAGGCGCACGCTGCCAAAGGTGCTGTCGATAATTTCTACCGTGGTTAGGGTATCCAAATCTACAGACAAAACTGGAATTTCCATTTCTTCTGCTCTGCCGATTACCAGGGGAGAAGGAGGCAAGTGGCCTGTGAGAATTAAGCACTGAGTTGAGCTTTCCAGGGCCGCGAGTTGAATGTCGGTGCGATCGCCCCCGGTGACTACCGCCATATTTCTCGCTTTGCGGAAATACTTCATCGCCGAGCTAACATTCATCGCGCCAATTGTCAAGGTTTCCACCATCAAATCCAAACGGTCTGGACGGCAGAGCACTTCGGCTTTCAATTGGTGCACCAATTCTTTGACGCTGACACTCCGCAGCAAAGCGCTTCTCGGCAGCATTCCCAAAACTGGAATACCTGCAGCCTCCAAGAAAGGCCGCACTGTCGTCGCGATCGATTCGAGTTTGTCCGAGGGCACGTCGTTGAGGACAACGCCAGCCAAGCGCGAACCTAAACGCCGTTTAGCCGACAGCAAATCGTCTATATAAAGATCGATCGGGCGCGTCACCAACAGCACAGAGGCATCAACCGCCTCAGCTACTTGAGGCAAAGACAAGTCAAACAGACTGCCTTCCTCCAAATTAGCCGGGCCTTCTAACAGTACCAAGTCTGCCTTGGGGCCTTGCAAATATTGCGCCAGAGAGAGCCGGTAGTCAGTCTTGTCTTCTCCCCGCAAACGCTTGTGAACCGTCTCCTCGTCCAAAGACAGCAGTGTTGAGGGCATCTGACTTTCTGAGAGTTTCAGCGTCTCCACCGCGAACCGCACGTCTTCCTCCTCGGTTCCAGCTCCCTCCGAGCTGAAACAGGTTCCCAGAGGCTTGCCGTAGGCGACGGAGAGTCCTTTTGCCGGGAGTGCGAGTGCCATCCCTAGGGCGATCGCGGACTTACCGCTGTAAGCTTTTGTCGAACCGATCAGTAAATATTTAGTCAATTTGGGTACGCCTTCTCTCCTCAATTTGCACCTGTCTATTTTAATAAATTTAATTTTTTCAACAGTATTTTTCCACTGCGACGGAATTTCGCAATTCGATTATACTCGATTTGGTCACTTTTGGTCAGATTATTTTTTTTAATTAAATTTGTTATTCATGCGTTCGCAACCCTTTTGTCCGCATTCTTTGACATCCTGAGTTTTTCAAACCAGTTTTTTCAGAGAGCCGTTCTCAACAGAGTTGCGTCAAGGGCGATCGATAGCTTTCTTACCTGTTTGCCCCCGGATTTTTTTCGATTAACATTACAGCAACGTTTCGCCCTAATTCACGGCTAAAATCTGTATTGTTTTCAGCCTTTTTTGGGCTTTTTAAGTCAATTAACAACCCTAAAATGCCGATCATTTAAAATGAATTACTAACCTTCAATTAAATTAATTGTAGTTGTTTTAAATAATATAAGGAGAGACATATTTATTGCCGATAATTTTCTGGAGAACCGTTTTTGTAAAAACTAAAGATTGCCAGATTTGTTGCGGAAATTAGACATTATTACTGACCGCAATCAAATCAAAAATACATCAATTTGCTGGTGGGCGGGCTGGTATTTCGGTAGCCAAAATGCGGGCGACAAGTGAGCGATCGGACTTTTTGGGCTGTAGGTTGAGTTTCCTTGGCTGAGGCTACTGCGTTAGATTCTCAGCAAGCGACGGGGCAAAGTCAAAGGAAATCGGACGATCGCGATCGCACTTCCTAGCACTGCAAAAGAGATGCTTGAGAACAATCCAAGAACTCATATCAATTCCGGTTGCACTCATACATGACCATTGGTAACAAGTTAGAAAGGAGTAGATTTTGTCAATACCCCTTTGTGCATAAATATAATTGGGTAATAATGATA
>NZ_JAUBTN010000051.1:0-46070 GCF_036705055.1 Microcoleus sp. CZ3-B2
AGTCATTAGTCATTAGTCATTAGTCATTAGTCATTAGTCATTAGTCATTAGTCATTAGTCATTAGTCATTAGTCATTCGTTGGTTGTTGGTTGTTGGCTGTTAAGAGGGCGGGCCCGCACCATCCACCGCCCCTACTGACTGTTGACTGTTATTAGTTACCAATGCCCAACGCCCAATGCCCAATTCCCTGTTTGGCCAATGCCCAATTCCCTGTTTGGCCAATGCCCTATTCCCGATGCCCAATTCCCTATTCCCGATGCCCAATTCCCTATTCCCTCTGGCTGACTCCGCAAATCGCCGCTAACAGCAACCAGCTTATTGTATTGACTCGGAAATCAAACAGCGTCACGTCTACAGTGTTAAACAGCGTACAGGCGGCGAAGGCTAATAAATAACTGAAGAAAATTAGGCGATCGTCCCCTCTTTCTTCTTGACAAAATAGCCGATTTGTGATACTAAAGTTAGAGTTTTGATTGAGCAATAAAGCATTTTCCCCTACTTCCTCTGTTGCTATTTGCTCTTGTTGGATGTCCGCCGCAGAAACAGGCCAATTCATCAACAACAAAACACCTCTAGCCAAAACCCAGCCAACTAAACCCAAAAATAAAAGCGTTGCCGGTATTCCCGTTTCCGCAGTCAGCATCAATATCAAACTGTGAGGATGACCGAGCCATTCGTGCATTTGAGCTTCGTAGAGAGGAGTAAAATTTCGCAGTCCCCAACCAGTCCAAGGACGCTGCTGAGTCATCGACCAAGCAAACTCCCACTGAGTAGTTCTCAAAGTACCAGTAGGCCGATTTGGAAACATCTCATCGGTAAGTCTCGCCCAGAAAAAAGCCGGGATAATTCTTCGTAAATATTGTCGCAGCGGTTCCGGCCCAAACGCCGACAAAAACACTGCACCAACCCCACTAAATACCGCAGCTAATATTTTTTTATAACCCGCATAAAATGCAAAGCTCAAAACTGCTAAAACAGCCAATCCCCACGCATTTCGAGAATTAGTAAAAATCAAAGCAACAGCATTTCCCAGCACAGCCAAACTTAGAAATAGGAATTGGGCATTGGGCATTGGGAATCGCGAATTGGGCATCGCGAATTGGTAATTCTCCCCCTCTCCCCCTCTCCCCCTCTCCCTCTCTCCCCTTCTCCCACTCTCCCACTCTCCCCCTCTCCCTAGCTCTTCCATCCACAATCCGAGTGTTAAAATAAGAGCAATTGTCAGATAGCAAGCTAAAATATTAGCGTACATAAAGACAGAAGCCATGCGGCCGGGGGGATTGCCTTTGGGTTCGAGTACCCAGCCAAAAACAGGCTGCAATAAATCGATGCCACTCCAACCTAAAAATTGCTGTCCCAAACCTAAAATTATTACGGGTACTGCACTAATTGCGATCGTCCAAGACATTTGTCGCAACTGAGCAGGAGTTTGAATTAAACTGCTGAAAATGCCAAAAAATATAAAGTAAGGCCAAAAATTGCACAAGCCTAAAACAGCATCGATGCGGTTGTTAGCAAAAATCGTTGTGATGACTAGCACCGCAAAGAGGATGGCGAATCCTCGGTTCAGCGGGCGGCGGCTAATTTGACGATACTTTTGCTTGAAAGTACCGGCCAATCCTAAGAATATTCCTAAACCTCCCAATATTGGAATTAAGGGAAAAATCAGCATCCCGATTTGAGCGAAATTCCAAGGAATTACCAGGCGGCTGTCTGGATGTTTTTGGAGGCGAGATTTGAGATTTTTTGCTGTCTGTTTAACAGCTAATTTGTACCGATTTTTTATATTCACTCACACTCCAATTCTTCAATTATTCAATCCAAAATATAGCGGTTCTCAAAAAAGTGAGGTATGCCCAATGCCCTATGCCCTATGCCCTATGCCCAATGCCCAATGCCCAATCCCAGATAGTACCTCATATGAGAGTACAGAAAGTCTATAGTTAGGCTAGTTCCCAAGCGCATTCCGATCGCGTTAATCGAATTTGAGCTAAGGCAAAAATGGTCGGGATAATCCGCCCGTAGTTCGTGGAAATCGATCGCCAACCCAAATCCGCCACAAACCAAGTCCACATCACCGGGCCAAGCAGCGAAAACACGCTCCGCGTCGCACCGTAACGAGCAGCACTCACCGCCATCCCGCGCCGCGCCGCCTGAATTGCGACATAATTTTGAAACTGGGTGGCTGCGGTTGCAGTCCCTGCAAGCACTCCTTGTCTGGCCATTTGATAGGTGGCAAAATGCAGCGCAAATTGATTGGCCATCAGTTTGAGCAACATGGGTTTTAAGATAGAACTCACAGCTAAAGCGCTGCCACCTTTGAACAGCAAACCCAGCGGGTCTTTTTCTGCAGAAATTGGCAGGGGTTGGGAGAGTTTAGAATCAACAATTGCTCGCTGTACGCGCAGTGTTAGCGCTTGCTGTTCGTCGGCGGGTAAGCGCTTCCAAGCGCGGCCCATTAAATGCAGAAATACTTCGGCTTCTAAGTCGGTGGTTGACAACTGTTTGGGATAAGGGATTTTGAGATAGCGACAAACTTGAATTAGTGCTTGTCTGTAGGTTACTTGTTCGGTGCGCCCTCTGAGTACCGTCACCCCGTCGGCTGCAAGATACCGAAACCGCTGTTCTACGGCGTCTAGCCATGCTTCGCGATCGCGGCTTTGTACGTCTGTGGGTGCGGGGGTTTGCACGTAATCTAAGGGGTTAAACTTGCGGCTGAACAAGAGTTCTGTTAGTTGCTGCAATTCTTCTTCTGTTGTCAATTCTAATGCTGCTCTGAGTTCGTCCAAGATTTTGCCCTCCGCTAGGGTTATTTTAGATTTTAGATTTTAGATTTTAGATTTTCCCGAGTAGCGGGCTGTGGAATTTGCCGCTATATTTTTTTAAACTAATCTTACCTGTGCATTCGTGCTGTCCCCTATTCTACTACGTGCTGCAGGGCGATGGCGTTGGGCTTGCAACCCGTGCTGCGGCTCTCAGGGTTTGGCCGCAAACTGAAATACTGCACAGAAACTTCCCCCGCAGCTTTAAACTGATAACTATTGACTGTTGAGTATTGACTGTTGAGTGTTGACTGTTGAGTGTTGACTGTTGACCACTGACCACTGACTACTGACAACTGACAACTGACAACTGACAACTGACAACTGACAACTGACAACTGACAACTGACAACTGACAACTGACAACTGACCACTGACCACTGACTAATGACTAACTATGTTCGATGTTGTGGCGATCGGTGCGGGGATGGCGGGGCTGATTTGCGCTCGGCAGTTGCGCCTCGCTGGCTATTCTGTGGCGGTTGTTGAGAAATCTCGCGGCCCCGGCGGACGAGTCGCTACTCGCCGCGTACAGGGCGCTAGGGCAGATCACGGGGCTCGCTATCTGGAGCCGCAGGGAGAGGCGGTGCAGGCGTTAATTGATGTTTTGGTCGATCGACAGATCCTGAAACTCTGGACGGATAGTGTGGCAGAATTCCGACAAGGAGAAATATCTGCTATTCCCTGTTCTTGTTATGTCGCACCTGCTGGGATGAATACTGTCGGTAAGTATATCGCAGAGGGTTTAGATATTTGGTACGGCCGCCGAGTCAAGGCTATTGCTCGTACTGACAATCAAATGTGGCGTCTTTCTCTGGAAGTTACGGACGACAATTTAGAGATACCTCAAGAATTGATTGCTAAGGCTGTGGTTGTAGCAATTCCTGCTCCTCAAGCTTTAATGTTTTTGGATTCGGAAATCGGTTTGTCGCCTGATTTTATTGACAAATTGCGTTCTGTGGAGTACGACCCTTGCATTACAGTTATGGCTGGCTATCCTGCAGCACGAAATTCAGAGTTGAGCAATCTCAATCCGCAGTGGAAATCTGTTTCTTTTCCCGATGATTCTGATTTAGCTTGGGTTGGCCTCGACAGCAGCAAGCGACTCGATCCGCCGCAGCCTGTGTTTGTGGTTCACAGCAGCGCCAATTTCGCGGAACGCCATCTAGAATCTACCGATTTGCCAACCGTTGGTCAAGAATTGCTCGATCGCACTTCTGAATATTTAATGCCTTGGCTGAATCAGCCGGAATGGTTGCAGGTTCACCGCTGGCGCTATGCTTTTTGTCGAAATCCTTTGCCTGTTTCTTGTTTGCCGGCGGCTGGGACTTTACCGCTGGTTTGTGCGGGGGATTTGTGCGGCGAAGGTCAAATTGAAGCTGCTTTGCGATCGGGAGTGGCGGCGGCTGCTTGGATAAATTCTCAGTTACAGAATTTGCCGTTAGATGCAAGCTTTCAATAGGTGATTAACACCGAAATTAAGGTGCGGCTGGGAAGGAAATTAAAGTTAAGCTTGATGTTAGGTTGGGTTCTGCAGTCATAGCTGGTACGCCATCGAACTGATGCTTTGTTACAGCATAGCGATTGTCGATCGATTTGTGGGGCGCAAGATAGGTATCCTTGTGAAAAATCGATCGTACTACTTAAAAAAGAATGGGAAAATGGCGCTTAATTCCACTCTCCCAATTTTTTATTTCTTTGCTGTTTTTTCCTGTTTTAACTCTTCTTCTTGCATCTGCAATAACTCAGGAACCGTTACAAATTTGTACCCTTCTTTTCTCAATCTAGCAATAATATTCGGCAAAGCTTGTACCGTCTTCGAGCGATTGCCTCCCCCGTCGTGCATCAACACAATGCCGCCGGAATTTGCTTGCCGAAACACGTTGTCCATCAACGATTGCGTAGCACTCCGCCAATCTAAAGAATCGGCCGACCACAGGACAACTGTATATTTTTTCTTCTGTGCGTAAGCTGCTAACCCATTGTTTAAAATGCCTCCCGGCGGGCGGAAAAGCGATGTTTTTACCCCGGTTAATTCTGCAATTAACGATGACGTGCGATCGATCTCCCGAGCTGCACCGTCTTCGTTATACTTAATGTATTGGTGGTTCCAACTGTGGTTGCCGATCGCGTGACCTGCAGCCACTACTTGTTTGCCAAGTTCGGGATAAGTGTGCAGATACCTTCCTACCCAAAAGAATGTAGCTTTAATATTGTTTTTCTTGAGAATATCTAGGATTTGTGTAGTTGTTGTCGGCCAGGGGCCGTCGTCAAATGTCAGGGCGATCGCTTTGTGCCGCGAGTCGAGTTTCGCCTGACGGATTGTTACACCTTTCAACTCGGAGGGCAGGCTTGATTGAAAGCGCTTTTCCTCCAAAGAGGCGATCGCCTTTTGGGAAAATTCAACTCGACTGGCGATCGCCCCTTTGATTCCATTAACATTGGCGATCGGCTTTTGTTCTGAGGGTTCGGATACCGCCAACACTTGCGACTGCATCGGTGTCACTGGCCCAGTGGCCCGCAAGTTCATTGGCAACGTCACGCCCAGTAAAAAACTGGCGGCCGCGGCCGTAAAAGCAACGATTAAATTTTTGCGCCGCCTCAACAGCCGTTTCAATTTTGTCACGTCATTCTCTCCTTCGCACCTTGCACAGTTAATTTGAGATTTTATGTCTATGTCCTAGTAATCCACTTAAGAGAATTATCTTAAATCGGATTGCGTCTAAAAATGCTAATACTGCAAATAACTGATCGCGCAGAACTCCGACAGGATAAAAAAATTTAAGACTTATGTACAAAAAACCGCCTAACCGATGAAAATCGGCAAAATTTCAACAGGATTTACGCTCTTAAACCGGGTTTATTTGAAAAATCTGGGTTTCTCAACTAAAAAACTAAATCTAAACCCGGTTTAAGAGTCCTCATGCTTAATATCGTCTCCGATTGACGGTTGACAGCGATAAGATTCGATCGCGCCTGTCCCGTTTAGTACGCTTTCGTAGTGCCGACTTAAGTCCGCACTAGGAACCGCTTTTTTTATGGTAATCTGACCCGACATCAAATAAGGATCGAAAACTTAATAACTTAAACATCTGCCACACTTCTCTCTCTCCAGAAGCTCAGGGCTAAAGAGAGGCAGAGCCTCGCCTATCTGCATTACCAGGCTCTTCCTGGTAACGAGCCAATCGCTTAAGTTATTAAATTTTCATTCCTAAGCACAATTACTAGGGTGCGTCAGACACGAAAGCCGAAATTATATCGATCGTTGCACCTGACGCACCCTACAAGTTGATTTCAAGGTGACACTAGCATTCTGGACTGTCTTCGTTATATTCTGGGGGACTCACGAGGCGGACTCTTCTCTTTTCCTGACGCTACAAGTTGATTCAACTTCAAATATTGCACCTATAGCGGTTCTCAAGCGTGGTGAGGTATGCCCACGGAAGCCTTGCCCAATGCCCTATGCGCTGCGCGGGCCAATGCCCTATGCGCTGCGCGGGCCAATGCCCTATGCCCTATGCCCTATACCGGATAGTACCTCATATGAGAGATTGAAAGGCTATATATCAATCAAAGTCTTTTTGTGGGTGGGGGCCGATTCTCTGTTTGTACAAGCCGACAATCCGATCGATCACTTCGTCAGCAGTCAGATTGTCTGTTTGAATTTCCACAGCATCGGCAGCTTTTCGCAAAGGTGCAACCTCCCTGGTGCTGTCCTTTTCGTCCCGCAGGGCGATGTCTTGTTCCAACTGCGCCAAACTAATATTAGCCCGATCGCTCTCTTTAAGTTGTAACAGTCGCCGGCGCGATCGCTCTTGTACCGAAGCCGTCAAAAAAATCTTCAACTCCGCATCGGGAAACACATTAGTGCCGATATCCCTGCCTTCTGCCACAATTCCGCCTTTTTTGCCACAGCGCCGCTGTTCCTCCACCAGAAACTGCCGCACGGCGGGAATCGCTGCCATTTCTGAGACGCGGGATGTCACTTCCAAACTGCGAATTGCTTCGGTTACGTCTTCCCCGTTAATCTTTAGTGTCAAAGCTCCGGGATCGAGGTTGTATTCTAAATAGCTGTAACTGACTAATTCGGCGATCGCGCATTCGTCAGAAATCGGCGTCCCCGTTTTCAAAGCCAGCCAAGTCAGCGCCCGATACATCGCCCCGGTATCCAGATAAAACAGCGAGAGAGCTTTTGCTGCTTGGCGAGTTACGGTGGATTTGCCAGCGCCCGCCGGGCCGTCGATCGCCACAATCGGCCGCCGGTTCAGCAGAATTATATTGTCAATCAACCGAGTAGAGCCTACTCTGGCTGCTACGGCTAAAAGTCCTGCTGTTTCCACAACCTGCAACGGCGCGAGAGTTTCGGGATCGACAAGTTCGGCGTATTCGAGCTTGACAGCAGGCTCTCTGGCGACTTCGGCGCGCGCTGCAGCAAGTGCGGCGGTGGCAGTGCGGTCGCCTGAAGCAAAAGTTTTTGAGGCTTGTTGCAGGGCGCGGTAGAGGGCGCAGGCTTGCTGTTTTTGCTCTGCTGTTAAATACTGATTGCGGGAACTCATCGCCAGTCCCGACTCTTCGCGGGCGATCGGGCAACCAACAATCTCTACAGGCAAGTTAAAATCAACAGCCAGTTGGCGGAGAATTGCTAGCTGCTGAGCATCTTTCTGACCGAAATAAGCTTTTGTCGGTTGCACTAAAGTCAAAAGTTTAGTCACAATTGTCGCGACGCCCTGAAAATGACCAGGCCGAACTAGGCCGCACAATACTGATGTCATCGCCGGCGGCGGTACTACTTGAGTTAAGGATGAAAGCTGAATTTGTGTTTGGGCGGTTTTGTGTGTTTCTGCACGCGCGGCGAAGCTATCCCGTAGGGAATTGACCCCTGAGTTGCCGAACATTTCCGTTGCTGGGGGAGCAAAAATGGCATCAACCCCAGCTTCCGAACACAGCAATCGGTCTTGCTCCAAATTCCGGGGATAATCTTGAAAATCTTCTCTCGGCCCAAATTGCAGCGGGTTGACAAAAATGCTCACCACGACGATCGCATTTTCTTGTCTTGCTCGCTGGATCAAGCTCAGATGTCCTCGGTGCAAAGCTCCCATCGTCGGAACTAAACCGACTGTCAAATGAGGTGCAGCAGATTTTTGTGAATTTAAGTAGCAGCGAAGTGCTGCAATCGCAGTAAACAGGCGCACCGTTATATTCTCCTGAAGGCCTTTGACAGAAGCCAGATTTGTTGACTCAGAATTTGTTCCATCTGATATCTTGCACCGATGTTAGCAACAAGTTTGCCCCGCCCGATCGCGCGATTTTGGCCGCGAGAGCCAGATATTAGTGTCGATCGGATATCTGACATCACTATACCTCTGGCATTCATTCACAAGTTATCTGAAATTATCTGCGTCAATCAGTGTTGATCTACCTGAAATCTGCGGTTGAAAGATCGAGGACTTATGCAATCCAAGTCTATTCTCGATCGGCTTTTGATGAACGGACTCTCATGGGGGCTCCACAAGAAAATTAATTCTTTGTGCAGCAGGCCAGAAACCCTTTGCGAGGCAGAATGCTGCAATATCTGGCCTTTTATTGTACTGTCTGTCTACCGTTTACTGTCCCACAGTTGTTGGCTGCTGCGGTTCCATTACTTCGATTTCCACTCTCGCCACACCGCTGCCGATCATTCCTAGGACGCTGGCGGCACCTGCGGACAAGTCAATCAGCCGATCGCCCACATAGGGGCCGCGGTCATTAATGCGGACGACTACGGTGCGGCCGTTGTCGAGATTTCGCACCATCACTCTAGTTCCGAAGGGCAAGTTGCGGTGGGCTGCGGTTAAATCATTTTGGTTGAAACGCTCGCCGCTGGCGCTGAGGTTGCCGTTAAAGCCCGGGCCGTACCAGGAAGCCCAGCCGTTGAGCCGCACTTGAACGGGGCCCACAGATAGCAGGGGGCGTTCTGGTTGGGGTTGGCCTGCGACTGCTGCCAGGGGTGGAGCGTTCCCCAGCAGTCGGCGGAGGCGATTGGTTACTTGCAGCGCGTCTCGACTAAAGTCGCTGGTGCTGTCGGGGAGGATGGTTTCGGCGTTGATGTTTACCAAGTCCTCGCCGTTTGCCTGGATCAGGTAGCGGTCTCGTTCTTCCCACTTCACTGTAATGCTGTTGGGATCGATGTTGTTGCGGGCTAGCTGGTTGAGTCTTGCTGCTAAGCTCGATGCCCGCGACACAGGATCTGCTTGGACGCTGATTGCGTTGCTGGCGATGTTTCCTACTTTGGGATTGTCTTTTTGGTCTGCTATTTTTAACTGACTGCGAGCATCGGCTTGGCTGTCGCCTGTTTCTCCGATTTTGGCATTTTTTTCCGGACTGGCGTTGAGAAAGGTGATGACTGGAATGTTTCGCACGTAGACTGTCGCTGCTTGTCGCCCACCTAAGTCGTGGGACTGAATTTTGGCGATCGAGTCTCGGTTAATCTCAGCTCTTGCTTGATACTGATACTGTCCGACTTTTTGTGCTTCGACCCGCTTCGCGTTTAACTGCGGGGACGGTTGGGTGGCAATTACTTGCTGGGACTGAGAGTTTTGCTTGACGGCATCTGTTGCTTGTGCGTGACAAGAAGAGGCCGTTCCTACGACAGGAACTAACAGGACAGCGAGTAGACCACCAACAAATTTTTCCTTCATACGTCCATTTTTGTGAAGAGCCATTGCCAAGCGAGATTGGAGGATTTGCCAAGATGCGATCGGGCGCTACAGATTTTTCTGTTTGCCCTTCGCGATTCCTCCTAGAGTCACAGCAGAGTATCGGGCTGCTTTGAGTGCTTTTATGCTTCTGCCCCAAAAATTTTGGTCGAAACTTTCCCGATACTTGACAACTCATACTCGATCCGCAATTTGTGTTTTGGTAACGAACTGCAACAGACTACCACAAACTTTTGCGCTTGGGGATCGCTCACAGCACGAAATTTACCAAAAATTGAGGGTATTTTCACAAATTTCTGTCTCAGATAATGCTTTGATTCCAGTGTTTGCAGACGTTTTCGCAATTCCTGAAAACTTTACAAAACTTTACAAAAATTCACCGGATTTTATTGCTGCGTACTAGACCTCTCCCATAATTATTCTGGAAGAGGCTTTTCGAGCCTGTTTCAGACAGGCCTTTGGAGGAAGGGTCTAATGCTTGGCCTGAAAAAAGCTGTTTGTCCACTGTTAAGCGTTAACCGTTATGGGCATACACTAAAACTTAGAAATCGATTTGGCGGATTTATGGATTATCGAGAAGCAGGTGTGGATGTTGAGGCGGGCAGAGCTTTTGTCTCGCGCATCAAAAATACGGTCAAAAGCACCCACAGAGCGGGAGTTTTGGGCGGATTCGGCGGATTTAGCGGGTTTTTCAGCGTCCCGGAGGGTTTAAAAGAGCCGGTGATGGTTTCGGGCACTGACGGCGTTGGGACTAAGTTGAAGTTGGCCAGCGAGCTCTCGCGCCACGACACGGTAGGTATCGACTTGGTGGCGATGTGCGTCAACGACGTGCTGACATCCGGGGCGGAACCCCTCTTTTTTCTCGATTATTTAGCCACGGGAAAGTTAAATTCTGAACAATTAGCTGCTGTGGTGACAGGGATTGCTGAGGGTTGCAAGCAAGCAGGCTGTGCTTTGCTCGGAGGTGAAACCGCAGAAATGCCCGGTTTTTATCAAGCGGGTGAGTACGATTTGGCTGGTTTTTGTGTGGGAATTGTCGAAAAAAGCAAGTTGCTTGATGGTTCGCAGGTGCGGGTGGGAGATGTGGCTGTGGGGCTCGCTAGTTCTGGTGTCCACAGCAACGGTTTTAGTTTGGTAAGGAAAATTGCGGGCGTGAGGGGTTTTGATTGGCATTCCCAACCCTCTGAGTTGGGCGGCCAAAGTTTGGGAGAGGTTCTTCTCACTCCGACTGCGATTTATGTTAAGCCTGTCCTCGCAGCCATTAACAGCGGTTTAAAAATTCACGGGATGGCTCACATTACTGGTGGCGGTTTGCCGGAAAATTTGCCCCGCTGTTTGGGCGCAAATCAATCTGTGAAAATTGACATTGATAGCTGGCCGAGTTTGCCGATTTTTGACTGGATTGCTGAAGCTGGGCAAGTTGCGATCGCAGATATGTTCAATACTTTTAATATGGGTGTTGGGTTTGTCCTGTTGGTCGATCGCGCTGAAGTCGCAGCCACCGTTCAATGGTTTGAGTCTCAGGAAATTGCTGCTTGGGCGATCGGCGAAGTTATTGACGGAAATGGGGAATTGGTAATCAACGCAGATTAATTTTAGTTGAAGAAATTAAAAAAAATCGCCTTTTTTTTTTCGGCTTAATGCTTGACTTTGAGTAATCGATGAGGTATTATTAGATAATGGGAGTGGTGAGATTTTGAAAATTCAACTCACCACTCCCATTATCTAAAATATACCACAAGAATTCTGGAAAAGTCAATAGGTAATACCTCTTTTTTAAGCCAATTTTTTTCACAAAATTTTAGGAAAGTTGGTTTATTTTACAAGATAAATTTTTGTCCGATGAAGCGATCGCAGATTTCAGGCAGATTAACACTGATTGACGCAAATAATTTTGAATCGATCGCATCAATGCAATTGCAGTCTAATATCAATTCCGGTTGCACTCATAAGTAAGTCGGTGGGGAAAAACACAACTTTGTTAAGAAAGATAAATGAGGCTAAAACCTTAATCCCTCCTGCATTCTGTCTCCTGACTCCTGCCTCATCCCAACTACAAATATTTACGCCTTTCTACTTACATGATGTTAACAGTCAACAGTGAATTTACTATTCCGATGAAGAGAGGATTTGATATAATTTATCCAGTGGCTAAAAAACCAGTGCAAGTCCGCCTTAAATTGTGCAGAGACTTTGCTCGCTGGGCGAGAAACAAATAATCTCAAAATCCAGAAGCTTTCTGCTAGTTTTTATGAATTGCATATTTAACCTGTCCTACCGTAAATCAGCAACGCCAGGAAATATAAACTCGATCTGCAAAAAACTGCCAGAAGTACGTGGCCAATTTACTCGACAATTAAAATGGCTCAACGCTTGTGAATGTTGCCTTCATTTTTTATCCCAAAAATTAGTATTGAAGGCTTGCTTAAACTCAAAATTCTAAGCTGTGTCAGTCTAAACTTAACGCAGCTTCGTCGCCAGCTTTAGACTCTGGGGAGGCTGTTCCTCGATATCTACCTCCCCAGGCAGATCCGGGGAATGAGAAAAAATGAAATAAAATTTTTAAAATATTTATGTAGTTTTGTTACAATAGGCAAAACCTAATATTTTAAACCACACTGGATGACCTTTTTCAACGTCTCCGAACCCCTAATCCGCAGCAAACAGGAACATCTCGACGTACAAGACCGATCGGGCTTGTTGCAACTAAACTGGCAAATTGGAAATATTACTCTTTTCTCAGGATTTTATACCCGGATTGACCAAACTTTTCTGCTTTGGGGTTTGGTGACGGCGGGGATTTTTTTCACGGCTCAATTTGTGCCGCTTAGTTGGAGCTTTCAGGCGATTCTGTGGTCAACACTGACGATTATTGGCACTGCTGGGATGGCTGTGTTAACTTTGTTTTGGGTAAAAGTCGAGCGAGTTAGCTGGATTCTGTATTGTTGGGCGATGCTGATGATAACTGGTTTGGTGCTGACGGATTGCAGTATTTTTCTGGGTTGGGGTGGTTTGTTGCTGCACCTGTGCGATTTGTGGTTGGGGTTGAGCGCGATCGGCTATTTTTGTACTGGACTCGGTTTGCGATCGCGCACTTTTATCGCGATCGGATTAGCTCATCTATTTGCGATCGGATTATTGCCTTTTGTCGCACCTTGGCAATATCTAACCACAGGCATAATTATGGCCGGTTGTTTGCTGTTATTGTCTGAATTGCAGTGGGATATGCGATCGCCGATCGACAATACTTTGCTAAGCGAAGAACAGAAAGAATTTAACCGAATTCAACATCAACTGCGACAAATAAGCTCCACAGTCAACAAATAGGTCAAAAACAAACCACTTACTTTTCTTCGACTTTTAGCAAAATGTGCATGAGACATAAACAATAATTATTGTGGGTAGGCATATATCTTGCCTTTGATTCGCTGTTCTGGCAAAGTCTAATAGCTGCAAATTGTAAAGTTTTTTGTACGACCGCTAACATTTTTCCAAAATCGTACAGAATAGAACGATACAGCATAAATAAACAACCAACTTTAGCCAGAACAGGTGTTTTTCTGTTTGACCTATAAATCGCCAACCATAGGAGAACGGTGTCCGGGAAGCGACTGGCGAACAATGCTGTAACTGCGGCGATAAAAGTTAATTCTGGTTGACCTTCGTGGTTAAAACAAAAAAAGTGGTGCAGGGTTTTTACCGTTTCCCCTGCTTTGCAATCTCCGAGGAGAGGCTAAACCCTCTACTAGAACAGTCTGAGGAGATTGGCACAGAATTTGACAATTGGTCAGGCGGATTTTTGAGTCAGGCTGTTTAATAAAATTTAGAAAATGATCGCTTAGCAGCCTAGCAGGACTTACAATTAAATAAGTCCTGCTTTATCATAGGTTCGCAGTCAGGACTTTAGTCCGCTCTCTTGAATTTATACCATTTATAAAAAATGTTGCAACAATAAAATTGTTGGGCGGAGTGAAACGGAGGGTTGTTTTGTTCACCCAATGTGTAAGGTGCGTCGCTATTAGATTGTCACTCTTTTTGAAAAATTTTCGATGTATCCACACCTACATATACTGTTGCATTAATTTGGAAGATTGGTATTACTTGCTTAGCTTTTTACCTGTTAATGTAGCGCGCGCTGCAGGGCACTTTGCCTAACTATAATTATGCCACAATATACCGTAGCCCGCCCCGGCATCGACATGGCAATCCACGACTGGCTGGGCAAAAAAGCAGGCTTGCCGCATCACCCGCAGGTATTGATTCCGAGTTTGTTGAAAGTGGTTGAATTGTACGAAATGGTGGCTGCGGCGGCGGGTGCTTTTGTCGGGGCAAAAGTGAGCGCGATCGCCCTTAAAACTCATCGCTTAAATGAGGCAGATGCGCTGTTAGCAATAGCTGAAATTCAAGCAGAAACGGGATTATCTTGTACCGATCCGGTGCGGTTTGGCGCGGAGGTGTTGCTGGGGGCGATCGACAATCGATCTGCTACAATCAGTTACAACTAGCTAAGATCTACAGAAAATTATGACACAAAGCATTCAAGCAAAAGCACTGACACTCGGTGATGTCCAAACAAAATTTAATCTACAATTGTCTGAAGACGAGCAATTTTTCAGAGAATGGATTGATGATTTGCCAGAAATCACAGACGCAGAAAAGCGATCGCTCGACAAGGTAAAAGCAGGCTATATCAATAGTACCTCATACCCTTTTCTAGAAGATACTGTAAAAATGGTGGTACTAGCTCCTTTGCTATTTGTAGCAGATTTTTTCCTAACTCCCTTTCACATAGAATGTGAAAAATCTGTTGAACTGATTGTCGAAGATGAAGATATAATTGTTAGGGGCAGCATAGATGTCCTATTATTGCTGCAATCTTTTTGGGTTGTGGCTATCGAAGCCAAGCGATCCCAATATTCCGTTGAAGCTGGACTTCCTCAATTGCTATTTTATATGCTGAATGACCCAAATTCAGAACAACCAACGTTTGGGCTTCTGACTAATGGCAGCAGTTTCCGATTCATTAAAGTGACTAAACAAGATACACCGCAGTATGCTTTATCTAAGTTGTTTGATCTTCAGAATCCCGGCAACGAACTTTACGAAGTTTTTCGCATTTTTAAACGAATCGCTGCTGTAGTTTCCAGCTATAACTCATGATTGCAAGTTCTGTTTACTTACCCCACAAATGCACAATCCGACCAGCGTTGAAACAAGATATCAAATCAATTAGAAGGTTGGTGTGGAGCGCTAAACTCGATCCTACTCAGTTGCGCTGGGAGCAATTCTGGGTCATCGAATGTGAGGGAAAGTTGGCTGCTTGCGGACAGTTGCGGAACTTTTCCGGCGCGCAAGAATTGGGTAGTTTGGTGGTGGCGAAGGATTGGCGCGATCGCAGTTTGGGCACCTATCTCACACAATATTTAATTCAACAGGCTACGGAACCGCTATATTTAGAATGTTTGGGAAAGCGACTCGCAGCATTTTACAGTCGCTTTGGCTTCGTAGCAGTTTCTGTGCAAGATTTGCCGCAGTCCTTGAAATTCAAGTTTGGTTTGTCTCAGTTAGCTAAATTTTTATTCAGAATTCCTGTAACTATTATGCAGTATCGAGAAGGTTCTTGATAATTATGACTTTTATGAATTTAAGATGCTGAATTTATGAATTGACTTTAAGTTTGACTTGTTGAATAATTGCGATTGCAGGGTGCGATCGAGCTGCGCGGATCGAAAACTCCTAGGGCTTCGTGATGTCTGCGTCAGTCTCAGCGTGCATTTTTGATGCCTGAGTACGCAAAATCGGTTCGATCGTTCGGACTTGGGTATTCATCAGACGAGAGAGGAGTTGGGCCCTGACTAGAAACCTATAACGGTATTTTATCGGCGATGGTGTGAGTCGCGCACTAGATATGTACGGATGTTCCGGATTGGTCGATCGACATTGCGTAAACTTAGAATTCACCGCCTGCAGTAGTCCACTTTGCTAAATTGGCACAGCCACAAGCCAGAGAATTAGCCTCAAACCATCGATCAATCGTTGTTTTACCGTTGCTTACTGTCCTGTGCCAGTACCAGAGACGGAAAGTGTCAGACCGATCGCACCACATACCTTCGACTTTTTATAAATTAGTAAGTGTAAAGCAAGCGAGTCACAACCGATTCAAAAAATCCTCAAATCAAAAAAGAAAACATCTTCACAGCAGCAGTAATGCGGAATCAGCCAAGCGCTAATGTAGCTAACAACATCTACCAGTGAGACAAATCCCAGCAACTAAGCGACAGCTAAATCCTTAATTCAATACCTTGGAATTACTCAATTTAGACTCCCCGCAACCGTCGCTCAAATCCCCAAAAAAATCAAAAAGTTTTTGTTTTTGCTCCGGATGGAAGCACCACAGACAAGAACAATGAAATATCTAGGCCATTAATCAATCTTAACCAGGAAATGCAGCCTCTCAAATAGCAGAAATAAACAATTACACATCCATATATTTTAACACAACAGGAGTAAATATCATGTTCAACGTACTAAAAGCTTTCGGCTCAATCTTTTCTACTCAAGGATACAACACCGCCAACAATATGTTAATCAAAAATTACGTCAACACCAATTTTCACTACTTCAACGAAGAAGCCGTGGTCGATGAATCGATTTACCCGAATCAAACAGGTCGCGTCCGCTTTCAAGGTAGCTGGTGGCCCGCACGGTGCGATCGCCAAATCACCCTCACACCGGGAGATACCGTTTATGTCATCGGCGTTGACAGCATCACTCTGTTAGTTTCCCTCGCTCCCGCCGACTAAATCACAGCATCGAAAATCAGGAAATGCAGCCTTTTAAATAGCAGAAACAGCATCTAAAAATTTCCTATATTTTAACACAAAAGGAGTCCGTAAAATGTTCAATTTAGCAAAAGCTTTCGGTTCTATTTTTTCTGTCCACACCTACAGCACAGCAAATAATATGTTAATCGACAACTACATCAATACCAACTTTCACTACTTCAATGAAGAAGCAATCGTCGATGAATCGATTTATCCGAATCAAACAGGTCGCGTCCGCTTTCAAGGTAGCTGGTGGCCCGCACGGTGCGATCGCCAAATCACCCTCACACCAGGAGACACCGTTTATGTCATCGGCGTTGACAACATCACCCTATTAGTTTCCCTCACTCCCGCAGACTAAATCACAACTCGATTCAAACGACCTAACTTTTTACACCTCACATAACTTTGGCAGGGTTTATTTGCATAAACCCTGCCTTTTTTATGCTTAAATAAGTTGAGATACATACTAGCCCTATTTAAACCAGTGAACTTTCAATCAATCATTGCCACCTTAAATCAATTCTGGAGCGATCGAGGCTGTCTGATCGCCCAATCCTACGACACAGAAAAAGGTGCAGGAACCATGAATCCCCACACCTTCCTCAGAGCAATTGGCCCGGAACCTTGGTCAGTCGCCTATGTCGAACCCTGTCGCCGCCCCACCGACGGACGCTACGGCGAAAATCCCAACCGCTTCCAACATTACTATCAATATCAAGTCCTGATTAAACCATCTCCTCCCAACATTCAAGAAGTTTATTTAGACTCCCTCAGAGCATTAGGAATTCGCCCGGAAGACCACGACATTCGCTTTGTAGAAGACAACTGGGAATCGCCCACCCTCGGAGCTTGGGGTGTGGGCTGGGAAGTCTGGCTCGACGGCATGGAAATCACCCAATTTACCTACTTTCAACAGTGCGGTAGCATAGATTGTCGCCCGGTATCTATTGAAATTACCTACGGGCTAGAACGCCTCGCGATGTATCTCCAAGAAGTTGATGCCATGACCAAGATTCAGTGGAAAGATGGCGTAACTTACGGCGACGTTTACCTACAAGGAGAAATAGAACAGTGTACTTATAACTTTGAAGCTTCTAATCCTGAATTGTTGTTTACTTTGTTTGGATTGTACGAGCAAGAAGCCGAACAACTGACAAAAAAAGGATTGGTTTTGCCCAGTCTTGATTATGTGTTAAAATGTTCTCACACTTTCAATTTACTCGATGCGAGAGGCGTGATTTCGGTAACGGAAAGAACTCGCTACATTACCAAGATTCGGAATTTGGCGCGACGGGTTGCTCAGCTTTATTTGGAACAGCGCGAACAGTTGGGTTTTCCATTGGAAAAAACAGTAAAAGTTTGAGAAGGAAGAGCGGCACGACACGGATGCGGACACGGATACACGGATGAATTTATTAGATAGATTTCTGACTTCTTAAAGAAGTTGGAAATCTGGCTATTATTTTTCCGATCTTCTTCCTGATTCTGACTTCGTGTGGGAGCATCTCATATTTGTAAAAATACTTCTTTTGACTCCTTCTTTCTTCCTCTTTCCTCTTTCCTCCTGTCTCCTACCTCCATTTTTTAGCTTGGCTGCTTTCATTGAGATGCTCCCCTTCGTGTCCTTTGCGTCTTCGCGGTTCAATAAAACTAATTATTCCCTATTTTAAATAAATTAAATGCTTAATTATTCACCAAATAATACAGAAACAATTCCTCAATTGCGCGTTGATGATGTAAGTTTGAAAACACCGATCGCCTCTAGCTACTTATTAGACAATATCTCGTTTGATGTGCACTCTGGCGATCGCGTCGCAATTGTCGGCCCTTCGGGGGCTGGGAAAACAACGCTGTTGCGGTTGTTAAACCGACTCAGCAGCCCCACCAGCGGCTCGATTTATCTGGAAAATCGGGATTACCGACAAATACCTGCGATCGAACTTCGGCGACAAATCACCCTAATTTTGCAAGAATCTAAGCTTTTGGGGATGTCGGTGCGGGAGGCGTTG
The DNA here is from genome assembly GCF_036705055.1 of Microcoleus sp. CZ3-B2. Lineage (NCBI taxonomy): Bacteria > Bacillati > Cyanobacteriota > Cyanophyceae > Oscillatoriales > Microcoleaceae > Microcoleus > Microcoleus sp. CZ3-B2. The sequence goes on from NZ_JAUBTN010000051.1 coordinate 18,355, forward strand.
GCTTATCCTTTGAAGTTGCGGGGCGTGACTCCATCAAACATTGCACAGAGAATTAGCGGGGTTATTGAACAACTTCATATCCCCCAAGAATGGCTCGATCGCACCGAATTGCAGCTTTCCACAGGCCAAAAACAGTTAGTGGCGATCGCCCGCGGCATCATTTTGGAACCCAAAATCTTGCTTTTAGACGAACCAACATCCGCCCTAGACGCAGGAAAAGCCGCTCACATTTTGCAAGTATTGACACAGCTAACTAACAATCAAACCACAATTTTAATGGTCAATCACCAATTAGAATTAGCCGAACAGTTTAGCACGCGAGTCCTGCATTTACAGCGCGGAAAACTCCTCGAAGATTCCCCATCTCATCAAATAAATTGGGTGGAACTGCGGCAAAATTTAATCCAAGCAGAAGCAGAAGCAGAACAAGAATGGTGAACATTTGTAGGGTGCGCCGAGGCGCTATATAATCAATGAGCGCCCCCTCCACCACCCGCACCCGGTTTCACCTTTTTAAAACCCAAAATAGCAATCCCGCTTACCAGCAATGCAATTCCCACAAAATAAAAACAATCATTAAAAGCCATCACATAAGCTTCCCGGCGCACAATATTATCAATTGCCTGAATTGCCCGATCTTTCGCCACGCTCAAATCAGCACCGCGACTCACAAAATACTGAGTCATTTGATTAATTCTTTCCTGCGTTGCGGGATTATACAAAGAAACAGATTCCCCCAATCGATTAGAGTGAAATTGCTGCCGCTGCGTCACCAAAGTTGCTAGCGCCGCAATCCCCATCGAACCTCCCATATTTCGCATCATATTAAACAAACCAGAAGCCGAACCAGCCTCGTGTTTCTCCATACCAGCCGTGGCAATAGTTGACAGCGGCACCATAATTAAAGGCTGTCCCAATGCTCGCACTAATTGCGACCAACGCAACTGATCGATACCCGTATCGTGACTCATGTTGGCATTCATAAAACAACTCACCGCAAACAAACTCACACCTGTAGCAATCATCACCCGTATATCAATTCGCTGCATCAATTTCGGCACGATTGGCACGATGAATAATTGCGGTACGCCAGCCCACATAATTACCTCGCCAATTTGCATGGCATTGTATTGCTGAATCTGACTTAAATACAGGGGCAGAATGAACACCGAACCGTACAATCCTACCCCCAATGAAATATTTACAATAGTTGCCAAGCCGAAATTGCGGCGAGTCAGCAATCGCAGGTTGATAAACGGGTTTTTTCGAGTTAGTTCAATCCAGAAAAAAGCGCTGAGGAATATGGCAGAGATTATGGTTAAACGCAAAACAAAATCAGAACTAAACCAGTCTTTGCGGCTGCCTTCTTCTAACACGACTTGCAGGGAACCTAAGCCGATCGCCATTGAGGCAATTCCCCACCAGTCGCCGCCTTTGAGCAGTTCTAGCCGCATCGGTGTCGGGGCGACGGCATACCACACAGCACTTAGCAGCATCAGCCCCGGAACCAAGTTCAAATAAAAGACATATTCCCAGCCGTAATTCTCCGTCAGCCAACCTCCCAATGTCGGCCCGATGGATGGTGCAAAAGTAGCTGTCAGGGCAAACATCGCCATCCCTATCGGCTGCTTTTTGGGCGGTAAATTTGTCAGCAAAAACGCAAAAGACATCGGAATCAAAATGCCGCCCGTAAACCCCTGCAGCGCTCGAAATACAATCATTGAACTCAAATTCCACGCCCAAGCGCAGCACATGGAAAAGAATACAAAAAAACTTGCATTTACCAAGATGTAGCGGCGAACAGAGAACACCTGCGACAGCCATCCCGTAATCGGAATAACGACTATTTCGGCGACTAGATAGGAGGTGGAAATCCAAGAACCTTCTTCTAAAGTTGCGCCTAAAGCTGCTTGGATATCTCTGAGGGATGCGTTGGTGATTTGGATGTCTAAAACTGCCATGAAAGCGCCGAGAATTGTTCCCATCACGCCGATCCAGGTTTTTAAGGGAACGCGATCGTCGCTTTGCTGTTGGGGAATTGCACTGGTATTTGCCATTGGTTGCACCTCTGGTGTAATTTTTTACCGCAGATGAACGCAGATCGACGCAGGTGGATCTAGTTAGATATTTACCGTTGCGTTTTTATGTTTGATCGGCGCTAGGAATTAAACCCATTTTTTGATAAAGTGGTCGGACTAAGTGTTTTAAAGCGGGCAACTGTTTGCTGAAAACTACCGCTGCTAAAATACAAATTATACCGCCAAGTATGACTGTGTTGGGAGAGCCGATATAATTGGCCAATCCGCCGGCTACTAAATTGCCAAATGGTGTGACTCCAAAAAATGCCATTGTGTAGATGCTCATGACTCTGCCGCGTTTGTCGTCTTCTACAATTGTTTGCAAGAATGTGTTTCCTGCTGCAAATTGGATGATGAAACCCCACCCCACGAATAACATCATGATTAATGACAGCCACAAGACGCGGGATAAACCAAAACCGATCAGTCCAAATCCCATGACGGCGGGGGAAATAGCAATTAATTTGCCGATACCGACGACACTTTTTCGTCCAATTAAATAAATCGCGCCTGAAAATGCTCCGACTCCAGAAGCTGCCATCAAAAAGCCGAGGGTTTCTGCGTCGCCGTGGAGTATTTTTGTAGCAAAAATTGGGACTAATATTGTGTGTGACATTCCGGCGAAGCTGACTAATGATAATAAGATGAGAATTGCTCTAATCGGCGGAAAGCCGAAGGCGTAAACAAATCCTTCTTTTAATCTTTGTAAGGGTTTTGTATTAGTTGCGGCAATTTGGCGCGGCTTGATTTTCATCGCTAATAAGCCTGCAATTACGGCGATGTAGCTGAGTCCGTCAATCAGGAAACAATAACTAGAGCCGATTGTTGCTATCAGCAAACCTGCAATTGCTGGCCCGATCAATCTGGCTCCGTTGAACATGGAAGCGTTGAGGGCGATCGCATTTGCTAAGTCTTCTTTTTTGTCTACGATTTCGGGCACGAAAGCTTGTCGTGCTGGTGCGTCAAACGCATTAATTGCCCCTTGAAAGAAACTCAATACCAGGATTTGCCAGATGTTCACGACTCCTGTTAGCGCTAAAAATGCTAGGGCTAAGGATTGAACCATTGCTAATACTTGAGTGGCAATTATGACTCTGTGCCGGTTCCAGCGATCGATGAAAACTCCTGCAAAAGGCAGTAAAATTAATGTGGGAATTTGACTGGTAAATCCCACTAAGCCCAGCATCCAAGGTGAATCGCTCAAATGGTAGACAAGCCAAATAGTAGCGACTTGGGTCATCCAATTGCCAATGAGTGAGATGCCTTGTCCTGCAAAAAACAGGCGATAATTTCGAGATTTGAGGGCCGGAGGAAGTTTTATGGATTTGATTTTTGCTTGTAGATTCATGTATGAGTACGGATCGAGCAATCCTATTTGATTGGTAAATATTTTGTAGCTAGCGCCCTTGGGCTATTGATTTCCACAATCGCCTAAAAACCTTTGTATTTATTGTTTATAGCGGAGTCTCCCTCCGCCTCGCATCCCCCAATCGAATGGGGAATTTAACTGTGTTGTTGACTCCTTCTTAAGGTATAGAGGATGCTCGTTGATTTGGGAGTCCGATCGCCCAAAAATAATACTTTTGACGTATTTGTGGACATTTGAGTATTCAGGATTTATGCACTCCCATCACAGAAACCGGGTTTTTTGGGGAATTTGCGGGCTGTTACCGCGTATTTTTCGACAAAAAGCCCGGTTTCTGGGCGATCGCGGGTTGCTCAGAAACCGGGTTTTTTGGGGAATTTGCGGGCTGTTACCGCGTATTTTGTCGAAACAAACTCGGTTTCTGCCCTTTTCCTCACTCAATGCTTAACAGCCAAGTCCCCAGGTAACGCATCAATGGAACGTCCCCTGGGGTGCGGATGCGGAGGTTGAAATTGTACATCCCGCCGGGACTTGGGTTCTGGACGTTGGAGAGCACAACTTCAACGTTGCTACCTGCTGGAATTGGTTCTGCGGGATAAATTTCTATGAATCGATTTTCTTTGTCCCAGATTACTTCTTGCAATTGTATTGTTTTGTCTTTGACGCGCACTTTAATATCTTTTTGGTCGAATTCGCCTTTGTAGTAGTCTGGATAGGATATGTTCAGTTGGGCGATCGCCAAACTTACTTTTTTGGAAGGAATTCGCAGCCGGTATCTGTCACCGTTCATCCCTGCTTTGCCGTAATCCAAGCGATAGTTTAATTGGTTGGCGCGCTCGGGGCCGCCGAAAATTGTGAATCCCGGCATTCCTTGGGCTAAACTGATGGCGGGTAAGCCTGTCAGCAAACAACCTGTAACTGCTAGTGCTGAAAATAATCGTCTCATAATCGCTCCTCTGACCAAAATTAGAATGGAACCTTAAATATTTACTGCGGGCAATTTGCAATGAATGCCTTTAATATAGCGATTGTTTTGGCAATTTGATGAGTGCGATCGCCCGAATTCAATCAATTTTTTTTTGCGTAATACTGACAACAGACATTTACACTACAGAATTAGGCAGCGTTATATTGTACCATACTCGGCTGCAAATTGAATAGTTTAACGAAATTGAATCTATAAGACAAGTTAAAGAAGCGAGTGTATTTTTGGCGATCGGCTTTACTATCAACGTGAGAAGCCAGCAGAATAGATTTCCACCGCCACCGGGCCAGCAATTGAAATCGCTTCTTGTCAAACGATGTCCGCGACTCGGCTTCCCTCGCCGAACACCTCTGCGGACTGGGAAATTTGAATTTCCACCTGCGTCTGCAGGTTTTGTCTGACTTTCTGCTGGCGGTTTCAACCGCCCTGTCTCGTCCAGACGCGGTTGAAACCGCCATGTATGCGTGCGGTTTTAACCGCCCTGTCTATGTCTAGAGTAAAGGAGAGTTAGTCAGGAACTCAGGGCTAAAGCCGCTGAGCTTGTAAGAAATTACAAGCTATTCTGACGGGCCTAAGTCTTAACTGACTACGTTATTCAGGTCACGACACCGGGCGAATGCGACGCTAGTTTTCTGCTCTGTCGCTAGTTGTTAAACAGTCTTAAAGTCACTCTCGACAGTGCTGCTAGCCTAACAAGCCTTTATAACCTTGACCGACAAGCGAACATTACCCCAGAAATGGGAGTTTGAGGCAACCATACCTCATCGGAGAGGTTAATTAAATTCCCTCTCCGACCCCCGAAAGGGGATTCAAGGCGATTAAAATCGCCGAGCCGTTTTCCTCTCAGGACTGAAGTCGCTGAGTTTCCCACTTGCCGAGTTTTTCTTATGAAATTAGCGATCGCCAAAGAATTTAAAGCAGAGGAACGCCGGGTGGCCTTAGTGCCCGACGCTGTAGCCCGATTAGTCAAACAGGGCGTAGAAGTTTGGGTTGAGGCCGGTGCCGGGGAAAAATCGTTTTTCTCGGATCTTGCTTACGAAGAAGCCGGAGCTCGTGTTATCGGTGATACCGCTACGCTGTGGGGCGAAGCCGATGTCGTCGTCAAAATCGGGGAGATCCAAGAATCTGAAGTTCATCAACTCCGCGAAGGAGGAGTTTTCATCGGATTTTTGAATCCTTTGGGAAATCCGGCTTTAGTGCAGCGGTTGGCCGATCGCAAAGTAACGGCATTTAGCATGGAAATGATCCCGCGCACCAGCCGCGCCCAAAGCATGGACGCACTGTCATCCCAAGCCAACGTCGCCGGTTACAAAGCCGTACTGATCGCAGCCTGTGCATTGCCAAAATATTTCCCGATGCTGACAACGGCGGCGGGTACAATTCGCCCCGCGAAAATATTGGTAATGGGTGTGGGCGTTGCGGGCTTGCAGGCGATCGCCACAGCGCGCCGTTTGGGTGCAGTTGTCGAAGCCTTCGACATCCGCCCGGAAACCAAAGAACAAGTGCAAAGCTTGGGTGCTAAATTCGTTGATGTCGAACTAAAAGAAGAAACCGTCGCCGCCGGTGGCTATGCAAAAGAGCTATCAGAAGCCGCTAAAGAATACACCCGCCAAGTGCTCACCCAACACGTCAGCGCCTCCGATGCAGTGATTACCACCGCTCAAGTTCCCGGCAGAAAAGCACCTATTTTAGTTACCCGAGAAATGGTTTCTCAAATGAAACCTGGCTCGGTAATTGTTGACCTCGCGGCGGAACAAGGCGGCAATTGCGAGTGTTCTGAAGCGGGGAAAGATGTTGAATGGAACGGTGTTAATGTCATCGGGCCGATTAATTTGCCGTCCTCAATGCCGGTACACGCTAGCGAAACTTACTCGAAAAATATCTCGGCTTTGGTTCAGTTGATGCTGAAAGATAAGGAACTCAATTTGAATTTTGAAGACGATATCATTGCTGGTGCTTGTGTCGCCCGCGACGGTGAGATTAGCAACCAGCGAGTTCGCGATGCTTTGACGGCTGAGGCATCCGTAGTCAATAGTTAGTAGTCAATAGTCAATAGTCATTAGTCATTAGTCATTAGTCATTAGTCATTGGTTATTAGTGGGGATATGGCTGGTGTAATTAGTGTCAACTTAAATCTAAAACCATTGATGAATCTCGTTTTTAGCCAAGGCCAGATCCCCCTAAATCCCCCGGATAGTCGGGGGACTTTGAATGCTTCTTCTCCTCCCTTATTAAGGGGGAGTAGGGGGCAAGCTAAGGGGTAATCTGGCCTCGGCAGTAAACAGGAGTCTGTGAATAGGTTTGAACTGATTGGGAAACGGTAAAGCTTTTACAGTTGATAACTACTAACTAATGACTAATGACTACTGACTAATGACTAATGACTACTGACTAATGACTACTGACTACTGACTAATGACTAATGACTACTGACTAATAACCAATTTCCAATTACTAATTACCAATTGTTATGGCAGAAGGATTGATTGCAGGTTTAGTAGTGTTTACGCTAGCGTCGTTTGTGGGATTTGAAGTAATTAATAAAGTCCCGCCGACGCTGCACACACCTTTGATGTCGGGATCGAATGCGATTTCGGGAATTGCGGTTTTAGGGGCAATTCTGATTTCGGGCCAGGGAAATGTGACTGTTACTTCGATTTTGGGGACGATCGCGATCGCCCTGGCCACAATTAACGTTGTCGCCGGTTTCTTAGTAACCGATCGAATGCTGCAAATGTTCAAGAAAAAAGAGGTTAAAGCGTGAGCGATTTTCTACCCAGTGGCATTCAGCTAGGCTATCTAGTGGCCGCATCTTTATTTATCGTCGGTTTGAAACAATTGGGCTCCCCGGCTACTGCGCGTCAAGGAAACGTGTTAGCTGCGATCGGGATGTTTATTGCGATCGTCGGTACGTTACTCGAAAGGCAAGTTATCAGCTACGAATTGATTGCTGTCGGCATCATCATCGGTTCCATTGTGGGAACAATTATGGCGAAAACCGTTGCAATGACGGATATGCCGCAGATGGTGGGTTTGCTTAACGGTTTCGGGGGCGCGGCTTCTGCACTTGTTGCTGTGGGCGAATTCTGGCGCTATCTCAGCATCCCGCAATCGCCTGCGCCGGATACGACGATTACGATCCTTTTGGGCGTGTTAATCGGCGGAATTACCTTTACTGGTAGCCTTGTGGCGTTTGCAAAACTGCAAGAATTGCTACCGGGTGCTCCGATTTCGTTTCCGTTTCAACAGCCGTTTAATGCGATGCTGGCGATCGCGCTTTTAGCCGGCAGCGGTTATATGGTGTTTCACCCGGAGGATGTGCCGGTATTCCTGGCTTTGGTGGCGATTTCCAATATTCTGGGGATCATGTTTGTACTGCCGATTGGCGGTGGTGATATGCCGGTGGTGGTGTCGCTGCTTAACTCCTATTCGGGGATTGCGGCGAGTGTGGCTGGGTTCATTTTGATGAACAATATGCTGATTATTGCTGGGGCACTTGTGGGCGCGTCTGGAATTATTTTGACGCAGATCATGTGTAAGGCGATGAATCGATCGATCTCTAACGTGTTGTTTGGCGCGTTTGGTGGCGGCGGCGGTGGTGCGACTGCTGGGGCTGCTGCTGGTGCTACTGACAAAACTGTTCGCAGCATCAATCTCGAAGAAAGTGCGATGATGTTAGGCTATGCGCGATCGGTGGTAATTATTCCCGGTTACGGAATGGCTGTAGCGCAAGCCCAGCATTCGGTACGCGAGTTAGCCGACGGTTTGGAAAAAATGGGTGTTGACGTGAAATACGCGATTCACCCGGTGGCTGGGCGGATGCCGGGGCACATGAATGTGCTGTTGGCGGAAGCAAACGTGCCTTATCCGCAGTTGTACGATATGGACGATATCAACCCGCAATTTGAAGAAACGGATGTGGCGTTGGTAATCGGCGCGAATGATGTGGTGAATCCGGCGGCGCGCCACGATACGGCGAGCCCGATTTACGGGATGCCGATTTTGGAGGTTGATAAGGCTAAGCATACGATCGTGATCAAGCGCGGGATGAGTGCTGGTTTTTCCGGTGTTGACAATGAGTTGTTTTACAAGGATAAGACAATGATGTTGTTTGGTAGCGCTAAGGATGTGGTTGCGAAATTAGTTGCTGAGGTGAAGCAGTTGTAGGATTTTTGCGATCGCACATTAACGCACATTAACGCAGATAATTAAACCCGGTTTCTCCAAGAAACCGGGTTTTTGTTTTGATTTGGTTTTGATTTCAATACTCTTCAGTCGGCGGAGGCTGACTTCGTTTGTCTAGTCGCGATTTCAATCGCCGAGTCTTCTAATATCAAATCCGGTAGCATCGGAATGATTCAGATATATATTCTCGGACTCTGTGTACTCTGTGTTCTAATAAGGTTAAATCATTCCGATCCAACCGGAAACGATATAACTTGTGGGAAGGCAGAAACCGGGTTTTTTGCAAAAATATTTCCTAAAATCTTTGAGCTACAATTTTTAGCATATATTTATAGCATAACCGAAGCTTAAGCTATGACAATAACCGAATTAAAAGTCAATCTTGCTTCCTTAACGATCGCAGATAAAGCAGCAGCTATAGAAATTTTACTTCAAACTTTAACCAACGGTTCCCTCGGCATAAAAAAAACTCCCGGCTGGTGCGGCGGTGATGCTGGTGTTAGCAATACTCGCATACCCGTTTGGTCGCTGGTGGGCGATCGCCGTTTAGGTGCTGACGATGGTATCATTCTATAATCATTTCCCGATTTAACCGCCGCTGACTTGGTAAATGCTTGGGCTTATGCTGATGCTGATCCAGAGGAAATTGAACAAGCAATCAAAGAAAATGAGGAAGCCTAAAAGATGGCGTAAATATCCCATAACAGAACTTACCGACTCCGACAAAGAAACGGGGTTTTTTATCTAATCTGTCGGTAGCAACAAAGTATTTTTGAGAAAAACCCGGTTTCTCGGCCCCATGCTAAGTCCTATTCGCCCAAATCACCGTAAAATCTTACCAAAGGCACCAAGATTAGGTAAAATAATTTGGGTGTCAGAGGATAAACTATATGCGCTGGGTTAAATATATTACGATCGCCATTGTCAATACTTTCGGTGTCGTCATCGGTATTATTTGGGTTGCTGTGCCCGCAACAGTGGCTCAACCTTCCCTCAACTACCAACTCGCACTCTCAGGGCGACAGTCAGACGGCGACACTCCGCAATCGCTCCCGGAACTCTACAAATTGCGCGATCGCCTCAAGGTAGAATTAGATAACAGCACCAAAAATCCCGACAACAACCTGTTTTCCCCAGAACATTGGAACCGCCAGCAATCTAAAAATCTGGCCGAGCAACTCCAAAACGCTCAAAGTCAGATTCAAACAGAAGAAAGAGCTAAAAATAATTGGGACGATGCTGCTAAAATAGCCGCCAGAGCTGTTGTAATTGGACGCACTTCTAAAGCCGACCCTGCTACTTGGGAAGAGTCACAACGCCTGTGGCAAATGGCGCTCAACCACCTGCGACTCATCCCTCACGGTTCTTTTTTGGCTGAGCGGGCGATCGACAAAACCATCGAATATCAAGGAAACCTCACTGTCGCTACCTACGAATGGCAAGTAGCACGTTCTCAACAGAAAATTAGAGCCGAGGAAGAACAGGTAAGAGAGCTAGCCAGAAAAGAGCAAGAGAAAAAAGAATTCGCCCGCCGAGAAATAGAGAGAAAAGAACAAGAGAAAAAAGAACTCGCCCGCCAAGAAATAGAAAGACAAGAATTTGCCAAACAAGAATTAATCCGCCAAGAACGAGAAAAACAAGAATTCGCCCGCCAAGAACTAATCCGCCAAGAACAAGAAAAGCAGGAATTAGCCCGCCAAGAATTAGAAAAGCAGGAACGAGAAAAACAAGAATTAGCCCGCCAAGAATTAGAAAAGCAAGAACTAGCCCGCCAAGAATTGGAAAAGCAAGAATTAGCCCGCCAAGAACTCGCCCGTCAAGAATTAGAAAAGCAGGAATTAGCCCGCCAAGAACTAGCCCGCCAAGAATTAGAAATAAATCAGCAAGCAACTCCTCAACCAACTCCTGAATCAACCGCAACTGCTACTCCCGCCCCTGTAAACCTCGCAGCCTCGCAGACCAACTTCTTCTTTGCGGGAGATACTAACAGAGACGGCGAAATTAATCAACTAGACGAAGCCGGAAAAGAACAATGGTCATTGTCTAGCGGCGCGCTAATTGTGTTTAACGATCCCAAGAACGATCGCACAAAAATAGCCCCTTGGAAACAAACCAAAGTTAGCGTCCCCCGCCGCGCAGCCATGCTTTCTCAAGTTAACTTAACTTTGTCTGAAAACTTCAAAACCTCTCAATTATTTATCACTGCTGATAGCATCGCCAGCCCTCATATCAACGTTTTTCAGAAAATAGGCGATGGATGGCAAGCTGTAGATATATCCGGTACAAAACCCCTAGTTTTCAGCACGAATATTGTTTTAGGTGTCGAAGCAAAACAATTTGCCGATCGCAATTGGAACGGCAAAGTCAATCTCAAAGCAACTGCCGAAAACAACGGTCAACAAATCGCCGCCACCACCATCCAAATGGGTGTCAGTCCTTGGATAATACCAGCCAATACCGCACCAGTCACAGAAGTTCAAGTCAGCGACAGAGGGGCCGCCAACAGTGAATTTATCTCGCAACTGAAACAAGCAGTAGAACCCACTGGCGCTCAATTAAAAATTATCCAGGGCGGTAATGCTTGGATGCAAAATATTCAGAAAAACGGTTACATTCAACTTCCCGAAAAATCTGATATACGCCAATTGAATGTGGCTCTCAAAAGCAATGACGAACCCAATAAAAACCCGCCGGATAAATCAAGTGAAGAGCGTAACTTGAGAGTAATTAAAATTGGCAACTCTCGCGACGATAACCCCGTAAGTCAGTGGTCAAATGGCTACGGAAATTTGCAGGTGACACCGCCGATTCCCGGATATCCAATGGGTCGAGCTTATTACGGAAATTCGGGAAATGCTAGTTTTAATCCAGAGGTACTTGATTTTATTCAAGCTCAAAGAATTCAAGGGCCTCCGGTGGATATTGATACTTCTTGGCTTTTGACTCGCCAAGTCGATGAAATTATCAATTTTATTCCCAGTCAAACTCCCGGAAAATATGTAATGGCGATCGCCAGTCCAGAAGCCGGAGTAAAGCTGTTGGAAGAATTGGCGGGGAAAGGTTACGGCGAGGTTACTATCAATCGCGGTTTGAGCAATGAAACTACAGTCAGCGCCGCCTTGAAAAATCAAGCTTTAATGCAACACAATCTCAATTTGCAAAAGCAGAAAATCAACCCGATATTAGACAAGTTGAAAAGAGAGTTTTCACTGACAGACGACCAAATCGTTCAAGTTCCAGCGATGTTTGGCTACAGCGGTTATGCTTGGTGGCCAAATATGGTCAATTCGGTACCAGTCAACGGCAATTTGTTAGTTTCTAATCCCCGCGGCCCGATGATTGACGGCAGAGATTACACTCAAGAAAGATTGCGCCAACTGCTGCTTCCTGCTGGTGTTAGTGTGAGTTTTCTAAACGATCGCTATTATCAAGAATTGAAAGGAAACGTGCAGTCGGCAACGAATACTGTGAGGAAGCCTGAACTGCAGCCTTTTTGGCAGACTTTGCCTAATAATTAGTAATCGGGAATTGGGAGTCGGAAATTGGTAATTGGTAGGGGCGGATTTCACCAACAATACTCGCCTGTAACGAACAATCTCATAAACCCGCCCCCACCCAGCGATAAATTTACGCCTACATTTTTCCCATCAAAAAGTTTTGATTTCTGTTTGCGCTCAATACTTATATTTCAGGGCGCACTCGGAACAAAGAAACCGGGTTTTTACCGAGATTGATGATTTTGAGCAGGTATTTGGCAAAAAACCCGGTTTCTGGTCACTCGCGCCCCCTAGTTTGTAGTAAGGACTTTAGTCCTCAGCGCTAGGAATGACGCATCGGTGGTCAGAAACCTGGTTTTTGGAGAAAATACGAGCGTTACAGTTTACAGATGAGCGAAAAAACCCCGGTTTCTTTGACCTTAATAGGCAAGTCGCGATCGCGTAAAATGTCTAAAAGCAGTATTTGTACAAAAAATTTAGCCCCATGAACGACGAACAGGAAAAAAATCAAATTTTGACCCAGCAACCAGAAACAGTTTCCACAGCCAGCGATGAGTTCCCGAACGCAGAAATGGTTAGTGCCAATTCAACAGCAGAACCGACAGAAACTCCCGCTGAAATTGTGGCAAACGAAGATATTCCAACAACAATCAACGAAACAGAAACAATTCCAATTTCCGCAGAATATCCGCCTGAAACCAGTCAATTTGTCAGTGATTCCTATCCCACAACTCACACAGCAAATCCTGAACCAAAACCAACTCAATTTTGGCAAATTTTGGCTATTTTTTTCAGTGGAATGTTAGTCGGTTCTGTGCTCAGTCTCGGTAGTTTCCTAGCGTGGAAAATGTATCAGGAAAGAGCGAACATTCAAATCAGACTGCCCGCTGACGTACCCCTGCGGGAAAGCCCTCCGCCTGTCCCTGAAGCGCGCCTCAACCGCCGGCCCGGACTTCCCCCAGCACCCCAGCAGACACTGCCCCTCACCATCCCGCCGTCGGCCAGTCAGACTCCAATTCCCTCGCTCTCAGGCGTTCCGCCACTTGCTTCGCCGTTGCCGAAATCTTCTCCATCTCCTTCTGGCGCTGCGGTGGAAACTCCTGTAACTGAGCGAGTTAACTTTCCAGCAGGTGCTACGGGAACTACTCTCAATAATAGTTTGCGAGCCAATATATCCAAGCGCTACTTGGTAGAATGCAATAGCGGCCAAAGCATGACAATTAAGGTTCAAGAAGGTCAAGTTAACGCGGCAATCACTGCTCCTAACGGTGAAAAAATCGGCACTGCAGATAGCGCGAGTCAGTGGCAAGGTCAGCTACCAAGCAGCGGCGATTATACTATAGAAATTTCGGGCGATCGCCAAGCAAACTACGTTGTTAAAATAGAAGTAAAATAGTAAGTATAATTTGCTCGGGGGGCAACTACAAAAGGAAGCATCAAGCGTCAGAGCTTTTGTAGTGCTGTCCCCGTTCGTTACATATAAGGAAGCGAACGGGGACAGCACCCATACAAAAAATGCTTTTTACACTCCGCAAGAGATGCTTTGGTTGCCAAATATATCAGCCCGCCGCGCCAATTACCAATTACCAATTACTAATTAGCAATGGTCGCACAAGTATCTCCAACCATCTACGAAGCCAAGACTCAGGAAATAGCTCAAGAAATCCTGAAGGCCACTCAAGACAAAAAGCGATCGTTTTTTGGCCAACTGCAAGACCAAATGCGCTGGGACGACAAACTGATGGATTGGGCAATGGCCAGCCCCGGACTGCGCGTCCAATTGTTTCGATTTATTGACTGTTTGCCCGCCCTCCGCAGCAAGCCGGAAATTGCCCGCCACTTGCAAGAATACCTGACTGTGGAAGAGGTAGAATTGCCCGAAGCTTTGAAAAAATTGCTCAGCTTTGCTAACGCTGATTCTGTCCCCGGTCAATTGGCGGCGACGACGGTTGCGCCTGCGGTGGAAACTTTGGCGCACAAGTATATTTCTGGGGAAAATATCAAGCAGGTAATTAAAACCTTAGAACGACTTCGCAAAGATAAAATGGGTTTTACAGTTGACCTTTTGGGGGAAGCTGTGATTACAGAAGCTGAGGCGGAAAGTTATCTCAACCGCTATTTGGAATTGATGGCGGAACTAGCGAAGGCAGCGCATAATTGGTCGCAGGTAGATGCTATTGACAAAGCTGATGGCGAAACTTTGCCGCGAGTGCAAGTATCTGTCAAGTTAACGGCTTTTTATTCTCAGTTTGACCCGCTGGATGCTAAAGGCAGCGAGGAGAAAGTCAGCGAGAAAATTCGCTTGTTATTGCGCCGCGCCCAGGAGTTGGGAACTGCCGTTCACTTCGACATGGAACAGTACGCCTATAAGAGTTTAACTCTCAGCATCCTCAAAGACTTATTGTTAGAGGAAGAGTTTCGCAGTCGCACGGATATTGGTATCACATTGCAGGCATATTTGCGCGACAGCAAGCAAGATTTGCGAGACATTATTGCCTGGGCTAAGAAACGCGGCAATCCCATAACTGTACGGCTGGTGAAAGGCGCTTATTGGGATCAGGAAACTATCAAGGCGATGCAGAAAGATTGGCCGCAGCCTGTCTACAACGACAAGGTTGCTACGGATGCGAATTTTGAAGCAATGACGCAGTTGCTGCTAGAAAATCATGATTTTTTGTATGCAGCAATTGGCAGTCACAACGTGCGATCGCAAGCCAGGGCGATCGCGATTGCCGAAACTCTCAACATACCGCGCCGCCGCTTTGAAATGCAGGTACTGTACGGCATGGGCGACAAATTGGCTAAGCTTTTGGTCGATCGGGGTTATCGCGTCCGAGTATACTGTCCCTACGGCGATTTGTTGCCGGGAATGGCTTATTTGATCCGCCGATTGCTGGAAAATACCGCCAACAGTTCGTTTATCCGGCAAAGTTCCGAAGAAATGCCGATCGAACAATTATTAGCCGCCCCAGTAGCCAATGGCAACGACCAGCTAGTTTACAGCAAAGTATTTCCCAACGTCGCCGATACCGACTACGCCAATACCAAATTGCGGCAACAAGCAGAAACAGCCATCAAATCAGTGCGCGCCAACCTAGGAAAAACCTATTTACCCCTAATCGATGGCGAGTACCAAAATACCGAAACCACAGTTAACTCTCTCAACCCTTCCAATCCCGCAGAAATAGTCGGCAAAATCGGATTGCTATCCGAATCCCAAGCAAAACAAGCCCTAGAAGCAGCAAAAGCAGCCTCTACGAGTTGGCGCAAAACCCCCGTCCGCCAGCGCGCCGGAGTTTTGCGAAAAGCAGCAGAATTGATGGAACAGCGGCGGCACGAACTGTCAGCTTGGATGGTGTTTGAAGTCGGCAAACCTGTCAGAGAATGCGATGCCGAAGTTTCCGAAGCTATCGATTTTTGTCGCTACTACGCCGATGAAATGGAACGCTTGGAACAAGGGCAAAATTACGATGTAGCAGGAGAAAACAACCGCTACACCTATGGGCCGCGCGGCATTTCTTTGATTATTTCTCCTTGGAATTTTCCCCTCGCAATTCCCGTAGGCATGACAGTTGCATCGCTAGTAGCAGGTAATTGTACGCTGCTAAAACCAGCGGAATTTTCCTCAGTAATTGCGGCTAAAATAGCCGAGATTTTGCTAGAAGCGGGGATTCCTAAAGGCGTATTTCAATACGTGCCTTGCAAAGGTTCAACCGTGGGGGCGTATATGGTAAAACACCCAGATGTTCACATGATTACCTTCACCGGTTCTCAGGAAGTTGGCTGTCAGATTTATGCGGATGCTGCGATTTTGCAGCCGGGACAAAAACACCTGAAGCGAGTAATTGCGGAAATGGGCGGCAAGAATGCAATTATTGTCGATGAAAGTGCGGATTTAGACCAAGCCGTGGCGGGGGTGGTTTATTCGGCATTTGGATATAGCGGTCAAAAATGTTCTGCTTGTTCGCGAGTAATTGCGATCGAATCGGTGTACGATACTTTTGTGGAAAGATTGATAGAAGCTGCGCGATCGCTCAACGTCGGTGCAGCCGAAAATCCCGGCACTCAAGTCGGGCCAGTCATCGATGCCACCGCCCAGTCGCGCATCCGCGAATACATCGAAAAAGGTCGCGCCGAAGCTAAGATAGCCTTAGAAATGGCGGCACCCGAAACAGGTTATTTTGTCGGCCCAGTGATTGTTACGGAAGTATCGCCGACTGCAACTATCGCCCAAGAAGAAATTTTTGGCCCGGTGTTGTCGGTGATTCGGGCAAAAAATTTCAGCGAAGCGATTGCTATTGCTAACGGTACGAATTTCGCTTTAACCGGCGGATTGTATTCTCGCACGCCTTCGCATATCGATCGCGCCCAAGCCGATTTTGAAGTCGGAAACCTGTACATAAATCGCGGAATTACCGGCGCAGTGGTATCGCGGCAACCCTTCGGAGGATTCAAACTTTCGGGAGTTGGTTCCAAAGCCGGCGGCCCGGATTACTTGCTGCAATTCCTCGAACCGCGCACAATAACCGAAAACATTCAGCGACAAGGTTTTGCGCCGATTGAAGGAGTAGATTAAAAAACCTATTGGTAGGGTGCGCCGGCCGGTGCACCTTACTCAACAATTTAATATCAAATAAGTTATTGCACAAATGGAAATAACTAAAAACAGCAATAAAGTGCATCCTTTTCAGGCATTGCCTCCGAAGGGACTGCGAGTTGTAATTGTCATTTTATTACTTTTAGGCATATTTTTTCGCTTCGGCAATCTCGGAGGAAAAGTATACTGGATAGATGAAGCTTATACCTCCTTGCGGATGTCCGGTTATACAGAATCAGAGTTTATTGAGCAAGTAGTTGACGGAAAAATTCGAGAAATTCAATACTTACAAAAATACCAGCGGATTAATTCAGAAAAAAGCGTAGTCGATACTGTAAAAGGTCTAGCATTAGAAGAACCTCAACTCGCTCCCCTGTATTTTATCACAACCAGATTTTGGGTGCAACTGTTCGGCGATTCAATAGCTGTAACTAGAAGTATGTCGGCAGTTTTTAGCCTGCTGGCCTTGCCTTGTATGTATTGGTTGTGCTTAGAATTATTTGAATCCTCCCTAACAGCTTGGTTGGGAGTTTCTTTACTAGCTGTATCGCCTTTTCAAATAGTTTACGCTCAAGAAGCTCGACCTTACAGTTTATTTGTCTTAGTAATTTTGCTGTCGGGCGCTGCTTTGCTGCGGGCAATGCGTCTAAAAACTAACAGTAGTTGGGCAATTTATGCCCTAACAGTAGCACTGGGATTTTATTCTCACCTATTATTTGCACTGGTAGCACTAGGACATGGAATTTATGTAGCCATCTCGGAAATACTGCGATTTAAAAAAAATATAATTGGCTATTTACTAGCATCAATAACCGGAATTATTGCTTTTTTCCCTTGGATTTTAGTTTTTATAATCAACTCCCAAAATGTAAATCAAAAAACATCTTGGCAGTCTTTAAAGATTCCCCTTCCCGACTTAGCTGTCAATTGGGTGTATAACATTGCTAAGCAATTTTTCGATCTAGGAATAGACTCCAATGTACCGCGATTATATTCAAGATTGCTCCTACTTTTGACTTTAATAATTGTTGCATATTCTTTTTATTTACTCCTGAAGTATACAGAACAGCGTGTTTGGTTGTTTGTTATGACATTAACCTGCGTGATAGTCGTGATTTTTTTACCCGCAGATATAATTTTTGGCGGAATTCGATCGCTCAACACGCGCTACATGATTCCCTGTTATCTAGGAATGCAAATAGCTGTTGCCTATCTTTTTGCTTCCAAAATCACATCTCCTCAAGTTACAGTGCAGTTGCAAAAGCTGTGGAGGCTGGCTTTTGCTGCTGTGCTATCTGTTGGGATTATCTCTTGCTGCATCTATTTGCCGGCAGACACTTGGTGGAATAAAGACCGTTCTTATATTAACATCCCGATCGCCCGCACGGTTAACTCAGCTTCTGGGCCTTTACTGGTTGCAGATTTGTGGGTGTATAGTGTAGATACAATCGCTAATTTACTCAGTCTGAGTTACCTGCTGGTTCCCCAAACTAAATTTATCGTATTCCCGCCTCAAACCGTGGAAATTCCCCCAAATTTTCAGGAGATATTTCTATACGGAATTTCCCCTGAAGTCAAAGCAGAAA
Organism: Microcoleus sp. CZ3-B2; assembly: GCF_036705055.1. NCBI lineage: Bacteria > Bacillati > Cyanobacteriota > Cyanophyceae > Oscillatoriales > Microcoleaceae > Microcoleus > Microcoleus sp. CZ3-B2. The sequence goes on from NZ_JAUBTN010000051.1 coordinate 36,649, forward strand.
TCGAAAAAAAGACTCCCTATGAAATCGAAAAAATTTATTCTCTAAAAGGTGGAGATACCATTTTGAGTAAGTTGCGAACCAAGTAAAAAATATTGAAAAAATGCGTTTTAATTTACCTAGAAAATGGTTGGGTTTTCTGATAATCGCCGTATTAGCGATCGGCATTTTCTTTCGATTTGTCAATCTCGATGGCAAATTTTATTGGATAGACGAAACCTATACTTCTTTAAGAGTTTCCGGCTACACGGAAGCGGAAATGCTCAAAGAAATTTCCTACAATAAAATAACCTCGCCCTCGGATTTACAAAAATACCAGCAGGTAAATTCCGAAAAAACCTTAAGCGATAGCCTGAATTCCTTAGCAACCGAAGACCCGCAACACCCGCCGCTGTATTACGTACTAGCGCGATTTTGGGCGCAATGGTTCGGCACTTCAGTTACAGCAATGAGAAGTTTGGCCGCCGTGATTAGCTTGCTAGTATTTCCCGCCATTTATTGGCTGGCTTGGGAGTTATTTGAATCCTCAGCAGTAGCATGGATGGCGATCGCAATTTTCGCGATTTCTCCCTACCACATCTTATTTGCCCAAGAAGCCAGACAGTACAGTTTGTGGACATTAACTACTATTTTATCGAGTGCAGCCTTGCTGCGAGCAATGCGCCCCGAAGCAAATCAAAATCCAATTTGGCTGGTTTCTCACTGGGCGCTTTACGCAGTCACAGCAGCAATGGGATTTTACACCCACTTGTTATTTGTCTGCGTCGCCGCCGCCCATGCAATCTACGTCGCCTTGATTGCCAACTGGCGCGATATTAAAACATTTATTGCCTATTATGTAGCCGCTTTAATTGCTTTAATCGGCTTCATGCCTACCCTCGTAAATACTGTAGAAAATTTAAATCAAATTAGAAGCACAACAGTATGGGCAGAACAGACAAATCTCTTAAGATTAGTTAGCAGGTGGGTGGGTTCCCTCAGCATAGCATTTTTTGATATTGGCATTGATGGAAGTGCCAGTGCCACACAACTAGCCTTGATAATTCCCGCTGGTATCGCGATTCTAGCTTTAGTCGGCTATGCGATTTATTTTCTGTGCCGGCAAACACCAAAGCGGGTGTGGTTGATGGTATTGTTATTAATTGCCACAACCGCAATATTTTTAGCATTACCCGATATACTTAAAGGCGGCAGGCGATCGGCAAATCCGCGATATTTAGTTCCTTGTTATGTGGGAATTCAGCTAGCAGTTGCTTACCTGCTGTCTACAAAAATTAGCAACAAATGTGATAATTTAAAACAGCAAAGATTGTGGAAAATAGTTATAGTCTCACTTTTTTGTGCAGGCATCATATCCGGTGGAGTTAGTTCTGGGGCCGATAGTTGGTGGAACAAAGGCAGCGGCTGGCTGCGCGCCGAATTGGAAGTAGCGGCGATTGTCAATTCTGCCAGCAATCCCTTAATAATCAGCGATGCGAATATCGCATACATGATGGCTTTGAGTTATCGCTTGCAACCACAAGTCAAACTGCTAATAGAACCGCGCTGCTATACTTCTTGCTACAAAAATCAAGAATTGGCACGAAAAAAACCTGAACCCCCGACAATTCCCGGCGGTTTCAGCGACTTGTTTTTATACAGACCGTCCTCAAATTTGCGATCGGCAATTGACCAACAAAACTATCAAATAAATCCGGCGGTTAGTAATGTCGATCTCAATCTCTGGAAAATTACTAAGAAATAATCTAAAAGATTGGGGGAAAAAAATATCTGGTTCGCTGTGAAATACGGCCCAGCAACTGAATTTTTGAAAGTATGTCGCAAGTAGAGTAGAATATGGCTGCTTTTCGGGGTAAGCTAGAAATTAAGCATCTAAAAATAACATAAAAAATCTACAATGACAGTAACTGAAACCTCCAATATTCGCAAACTGCTGTGCGATCCAGAGTTAGGACTGATCCCTCATCTAGAAAAGTGCCTGAAAGACTTGCACTCGTCTGCGATCGCCAGCGGAGAGAAATTTAAGGTAGAACCTTACGATATCGAACTGCAAAGCTGCGACACCCAGAAGCATCCCAACGACCAAAGACCGATCGTCACTCAGTCAGTGTTAATCAAAATTCCCTTGACAGGGAAAGCTGAAGACAAGATGCACTTATTTCTGATTGCAAGTGACTTGCAGAACCAAATCGACATCAAAATTATCGACTGGAGTGCCTTAGAACGCCGCCAATATGACATTCACGGCATCCCCTTAAAGCAGCCGATTACCAAAATTGAGGGCGAGATGAAATACGATTTAGTATTCGATCGACCAAATCACTGCTGCATCACTCTGTGCCGCAAATTTGACTTGATTTACGCCGCCAATTATTAAGGATCGGAGTTGATGGTTGACGCTGCAACTATACAAAATTAGGATTAAAGTCATCAATACAAACCTACGATCAAGTTTGTAGTGAGGACTTTATTCCTTCTTGAGATTTTGATGAGAAAGGACTACAATCCTGACTACAAACCGGATTGAATTTAAACCGATCGATTGGCAGTTTCCGCCAGAATCTGCTTAATTTGAGCAGGAGTCAGACTCGGATTTGCCTGCAACATCAAAGCTATCACCCCAGCTACGTGCGGCACTCCCATTGAAGTACCCGCAAAATATCGATAGGGAATCCCCGGTTGAGAAAGCGGTACAGTTGAATAAACGTCACCAGAATCTGCCCTGCCACCATCACCACCCGGAGCAACAAAGTAATTAATTAGCTCTGATCCCGCCCGGTTAGAAAAATCGGCAAATAAGCCGTTGCGGCTAACCGCACCGACAGCAATTCCTACGTCATTTGCAAACCGAGCCGGATAATCTACCTGCGGGCGAGCATCATTTCCCGCTGCTGAAACTACGAGTATGCCGCGAGCTTCGGCAGCTTGAATTGCAGTCAATTCTCGATCGTTCAACTGTTGGCCACCCAAACTCACATTAATCACTTTTGCTCCATTTGCTACCGCATAATAAATCGCCTCAATTTCATTGTTAATTGTCCCCACTCCGGCGCTATCGAGTATTTTTAAAGGCATAATTTTCGCAGTCGGAGCCGTTCCAGTAATTCCCACTCCATCTTTTTTCGCAGCAACTAAACCCGAGATATGAGTGCCGTGACTGTTATCATCCATCGGGTCATTATCGCCGTTGACAAAATCCCATCCCCGGAAATCGTCCACAAAGCCATTGCCATCATCATCAACGCCGTTGCTAGCTTTATTGCGACCACCCGCATCAACGCCGCTTTCCCCCGGATTGCTCCAAACATTCCCGGTCAAATCCGGGTGATTGTAGTCAATTCCGCTGTCGATAACTGCTACTACAATGCCGTCTCCAGTCAAGCCTTGCGCCCAAACTTCTGGAGCTTTGATTAAATCTCGACCCCACTCGTCGCCGCCCAAGTCGGGAACGTCAGGAAAAGTTGGAACACCCGCAGCCTTAGCAACTGCTGCCGCCGCATTCACCAAACCGAAGCCGAAACGACTGTCAAAACCAGGCACGTTGCTTGGATTGTTATCAGAAATAGTTGGAGGGGTTGCAGACAGATTTAGGGTAAAGTTTGTATTGCCTTGGTATTGAGAAACTCGGATAAAGTAAGTTCCTGCTGCCAAATTTTTGAGGTCGATTGACTGCGGCGATAAACCAGGTTCTTGAGAAGCAGCAATAATATCGGTAAAGTCAATAGAATTGTCGCCATTAATATCTTTAATCAGAGCAACGCCAACATCACCCGTAAAATTGTTGACTGTTAATTTAAAGTCGCTAGTTGCGGGCAAAGTAAAGCGGTAAATGTCGTCTGGTTGAGCGCTGCTAACCGAGTCGGTGATGGTTTGAGTGCTGTCCAAAACGCCTAAATCGCGGGCTTGGCTGAGTTGGTTTCCCAATAGGGTGCTTGCAGAGATAAATTTATCGGCGAGGTCTTGTGGAGATGCGTTGGCTACCAAGCCTAAAATAGCATTGGATTGGCGAATTTTAATTAATGTATTGGAAATGCCGGGGGCGATCGCGATTTCTTCGAGCATCAAGTCAGCTTCGGTAAGATTGTCAGTCAGTCCGATCGCATCGACAAAACTGTTAAAGTCTGTAATGATGTCAGCGGCTGCGGGATCGGAGACTGCCGTGTCGCTGCGGAGGACGAAGGTATCGGAGCCCAAACCCCCTGTCAGGGTATCTGTGCCTCCATCGCCTACTAAAACGTCGTTACCGCGGCCGCCGTAGAGGTCATCATCTCCCCTACCTCCCTGCAGGGTATCGCTGCCAGAATTGCCAAATAAGAAGTCATTGCCGGTACCGCCGTTGAGCAAGTCATTCCCGACACCACCGAATAGTGTATCGGAATTGCTGCCGCCGAGGAGTCTGTCGTTACCGCTGTCACCGTTGAGGCGATCGGCATCCGAGGAACCGACAATAAAATCGTTACCTCCGAGGGCAAAAAGTCCGTTAGGATAAGGAGTCAAAAAGCCCGGAGTTAATGCGAAACTGTTGGGACTATCATCTAAAAGATAGGAAAGACCGTCTGGACTCGGGCTGGCCATAGAAATTTACTCCTTAAGTACGATCGATCTAAATTTTAGATATAAAACATGAAATTGTGGTTAAGAAATCTACAATCCCAAATTCACTAATCAGGATCGGAAAATGGGAAAACAACACTTGCATCGAGTTCAGAATTTTTTCAAGCTGGCGAAATCGCGTTTAAAGCCTTATGTTCGCTATGTAATTCTGGGCGGGACGTTTTTATTTATTGCGAAAGCTTTTTTCACTCACTGGCGAGAAGTTGCGAACATCCAAATTCGAGCCGAAAGTTTTCCCTTGCTGGCGATCGCCCTCGGCATTACTTTAATGTCTCTGATTTTTGTCGGCTGGGTGTGGATGTTGATTTTGCGGGAATTCAATCAAGTTGTAAGTGTCCGGTGGGCGATTCAAATTTTTCTCAAAACTAATATTGCCAAGTATTTGCCGGGGAATATTTGGCATTTTTGGGGTCGAATTTCCGAGGCAAAAAAGGCTGGTATTTCGCCGAAAGTTTCTATTCTCAGCGTGTTGTTGGAACCGCTGCTGATGGCTTCGGCGGGGGTGCTGATTGGTTTGATTTGTTTTGACAAATTCAACGGTTTTTTGCGGATTTTCGGTTGTGCTGCGATTTTAACGGCGATTCAGCCCCGAATTTTAAATCCGATCGTCCTATTTGTGGAGCGGTTGAAGTTATCTAAGAAGAACGGGGAAAATTCTGAGATTGGGGAGGAAATTGGGGAGGAGATTGGGGAGATTGGGGAGGAGATTGAGGAGGTTGCGGGCGATCGACCAACTTGGCGTTTGGGGTCTAGCTCCAATCTAGCTAAAAACACATCTGGTGTCAAGTCTTCCCCGGAAATTCATTTACCAATTAAACGCTATCCTTTAGTGCCGTTAATCGGACAAATGTGTTTTATCGGATTGCGGGGCTGCGGTTTTTTGCTAACGGTAATGGCTTTAAATCCGGTGAATTTGATTGATATTCCGAACTTGTTCGGTGCTTTTTGTTTTGCGTTTGTTGTGGGTTTAGTTGTACCGGGTGCGCCCGGAGGGATGGGAGTATTTGAAGCAACGGCGATCGCCCTGCTGTCCGATCGCTTTTCTGTAGCTATAATTTTGAGTGCGGTGGCGTTGTATCGGATAGTGAGCATTTTGGCGGATGTTGCGGGTGCTGCGGTGGCAAAGATCGATCGGCAGCGCAGACAGGTTAAAAGAAGGTAAATTTAACTGTTTCGGCATCAGTTACCCCCTGAAAATATCGGAGAATCTGTAGATTGCAGGTAATAGGAATAGTGCGATAGAGTAGGGAACCGATTAGAACCGTTGCTGTCAACTTCACCCAAAAAAACACTAGAGGTTTAAACCCTAGCAGACTTATGCACTCCGACAAAGAAACCGGGTTTTTACCTAATCTGTGAGTTATAATGAAGTATTTTCCGAAAAACCCGGTTTCTCGGCCTTTAGCGTAAAATAGAAATTGATGATACTAGCAAAGGACTCATCCCCATGACGGCAACAATTCCCACAAAAACCTCAGCCGAAATCATCTACCCAGACAGCGACGGCAAACCCATGTCTGACAACACTAAACAGTTTGAACTAATTGTCACCATTCAAGGCGGAATAGATGCCCTATACAAAGAAGACGAAAATATTTTTGTAGCAGGTGACTTGCTGTGGTATCCAGTCGAAGGAGATAACAAAACTCGCCAAGCACCTGATACGATGGTAGTGTTTGGCAGACCGAAAGGTTACAGAGGTTCCTACCAACAGTGGCTGGAAGACAATATCGCCCCGCAAGTTGTCTTTGAAATCCTATCACCGGGAAACCGAATGGGATCGCTGTTTAAGCTGTTTAATTTCTATCAGAATTATGGAGTAGAAGAATATTATGTCTACAATCCAGAGGATAATGAATTAATGGGTTGGCTGCGAAGTGATGGAAAACTCAACTATATTGAATTAATTGATGGTTGGGTGAGTCCGCGTTTGCAGATCCGTTTTCAAACTGCATCGGGAGATTTAGAAATTTATCGGCCTGATGGAAAAAAGTTTTTGTCTTATGTGGAGTTGTCAAATCAAATGGAATCAGCACAACGACAAATGGAACTGACACAGCAACAAATGGAACAAGAACGACAGGAGAAAGAATTAGCACAGCAAAAAGCCGATCGCCTTTCCGACAAATTGCGAGAAATGGGCATCAATCCCGACGAAATTTGAACAAACAAGACGGCGGTTGAAACCACGTCTATACTGATTTCAATCGCCCTTTCCCGACTCTCCCGACAAAATCCCAACAAAATCCGCGTGTTCCGGCGAATTAATCCCCTCCTGCAAAACCGCCATCACCTGCGCCAAATCTCCCGACAACAAAGCCGGTACAGCCAACCACAAACCCGGAAAAACTCTACTGCAAATAACACCATTATCATCCGGTTGGATAGAAATATAGTTGCCTTTTTCCAACCTAAACCAATGCAAACGTTGTTTGTTAATCTGCCAAACCATATACTCCTGCACCCCATTTCGCCGATAAGCATTTTTCTTATCGTGCAAATCCTTAGATGCTGTACTTGCAGCTATTTCTACAATCAATTCTGGCGCACCTTGCACGTAATCATTATCAGTAATTCGCGAATTTCCTCCATTCTCAATTCGCAGCAAAGCGTCGGGCTGCGGTTCATTTTCTAAATCTAAAAATACAGTAGTTTCAATCCCTAAATCTACCCCTGGTGTTGCCACTTGGTAATTCAACAACAATCCGGTAATCGCAGCATGGGGTTTACCGTGGCTTCTGTGACGTACTGGGGATGGCATATACACAATTCCTTCAATTAATTCGGCTTTCTTGACCTGCGGCATGGCGAGATAGCGATCGTGAAATTCAGGTCGTGAAAGCCGATCGCCATTTTCCAGTGGCAGAATACTCGCATCGTCATCAGCAGGAGTTGGTTGCTCAATATTTCTTGTACTTTTTACAGATATTTGAGTCATCAGAAATCACCTTTTACTACAGGTATAGAAACTCGAAATAGTCAAATAAATAAGCAGTTATTTACATTATACACTTAACATCAACCTCGTTTCATCTTGTGAAAACAACGCTTTCAATCCTCAGACAACCTATAATAACTTGACATATCAACCAACCAGCCATGCAAAATCCGCGCCAAATAGCCTTTCTCGCACTCCGCGAAGTCCACCGCCGAGGTGCGTTTGCAGATGCCGCCCTCGATCGCACTTTAGGCAATTCTCAACTCAACGACCTCGATCGGCGTTTAGTCACAGAATTAGTTTACGGTAGCGTCAGGAGAATGCGGTCGATCGACTTTATCATCGACAAACTAGCAACAAAAAAATCCTCCCAACAACCGCCAGACATCCGCACCATCCTACATTTAGGCTTATATCAACTGCAATATCTCAACCACATCCCCCCCTCCGCCGCCGTCAACACCACCGTTCAACTAGCAAAAGAAAACGGATTTTCAGGACTCAGCAGTTTTGTCAACGGTTTGCTGCGACAATACATCCGTTTAACCCCCCCAAGCGGGGCCCGCACGCACCATCCATTACCCCTAGAAGAAGGGGCTAAGAGTGCTCCGAATTCCCCTCAGCAACCAGAGACTGAAACCACATCAAATCCCCCCCCTTACCAAGAAGGGGCTAGGGGGAGTTTGAATTTCCTAACATTACCGGAAAATCAAATCGAACGCCTAGGAATTCTGCACAGCTTCCCCGACTGGATTGTCAAATTGTGGATCGAACAAATAGGCGAAACCGAAACCGAACAACTCTGTGAATGGTTCAACAAATCCCCCAAAATTGACCTAAGAATAAATCCCTTAAAAAGCTCGATCGCCCAAATCGAAACCGCCTTCACAGCCTGCAACATCTCAACTAGCAGAATCCCCAACTTACCCCAAGCATTAAGACTAAATAGCAGCACCGGCGCAATTAAAAACCTCCCCGGATATAGAGAAGGTTGGTGGACAATCCAAGACAGCAGCGCTCAATTAGTCACCCATTTACTCGATCCACAGCCTGGAGAAATCATCATCGATGCCTGCGCGGCCCCAGGAGGGAAAACCACCCACAGCGCCGAATTAATGCAGGATACAGGCACTATTTACGCCTGCGACAAAACCGCCAGCAGACTCAAAAAACTTAAAGAAAATGCAGACAGACTCCAGATGAAATCTATCAAAATTCATACCGGAGACAGCCGCCAATTCCCAGAATTTATCAACCTAGCAGACAGAGTGTTATTAGACGCACCTTGTTCGGGCCTCGGAACCCTCCACCGCCGCGCCGACGCCCGCTGGCGGCACACACCTGAAAACATTCAACAACAATCCCAACTGCAATCAGAATTATTAGCAAATGCAGCGAAATTTGTCAAGTCCGGCGGCGTATTAGTTTATGCAACTTGCACGATTCATCCCTTAGAAAACGAACAAGTTGTGCGATCGTTCTTAGACAACAATCCTCACTGGCAAATCGAACCGCCAACCATTGATTTACCTGTACAACCATCACCCGAAGGATGGGTGAAAGTTTGGCCGCACAAATATCAAATGGACGGCTTCTTTATGGTTAAACTCAAGCAAAATTAACTTGCAAGACGATTGAAATCTGCAATTGCATCGGCGTTAATCAGTGTTAATCTGCGGTTCACCATTCACAATTTAGATGGTTGCAATAAATCCAATGTACATTTAAATTGTTGGTTGGGTCGGACGGTTTTTTTCAATTGTTGGTGAGAATGAAGGATTGTTGGTGAACCCTGCCCCATTGGTAACAAGTTAAGCTTGTATGCCAGTTGTCAAGGGGAGTTCAGAAGATTTCTCAAAGAAAAATTGATTCT
>NZ_JAUBTN010000052.1:0-44501 GCF_036705055.1 Microcoleus sp. CZ3-B2
TCAGTAGTCAGTAGTCAGTAGTCAGTAGTCAGTAGTCAGTAGTCAGTAGTCAGTAGTCAGTAGTCAGTAGTCAGTAGCTGTTATTTGTTGATTGTTACCAATAACAAGTAACGAATAACAAATAACAAGTAACAAGTAACAAGTAACAAATAACAAGTAACAAATAACAAATAACAAATAACTTATGTCCACAAAACGTGCAGATGGCAGACAGCCAAATCAACTTCGTCCGATTAGTTTCGATCGCGAATTTACGAAATTTGCCAGCGCCTCGGTGCTCGCAAAAAGCGGTGATACTCAGGTACTGTGCAGCGTTACAATCAAGCCGGGAGTGCCTAGGTTTCTGGAGAATACCGGAAAAGGCTGGCTGACGGCGGAGTACCGGATGTTACCGGGTTCTACACCGCAGCGTCAAGAACGGGAATTTATGAAGTTATCGGGACGCACTCAAGAGATTCAGCGGTTGATTGGCCGCAGTTTGCGATCGTGCTTGGATATGGAGCTTTTGGGCGAACGCACGATACTTGTGGATGCGGATGTTTTGCAAGCAGACGCGGGGACTCGCACGACTTCAATTAATGGCGGGTTTGTGGCTGTGGCTGATGCTTTGAATAAGTTGGTGCAAAAAGGTGATTTGGGGCAGTCTCCTTTGATTCGCCAAGTGGCGGCGGTGTCTGTGGGGCTTTTGGAAAATGAGCTATTTTTAGATTTGAATTATCTTGAAGATGTGGCGGCAGAAATTGATTGTAATGTGGTAATGAATGGAGATTTGAATATCATTGAAATTCAGGGAACTGCGGAAGAGGGAAGTTTCAGTCGGAGTCAGTTAAATCAAATTTTGGATTTGGCAGAAACTGGGATTCAGGAATTGTTGGAGGCTCAGCGGCAAGCTTTTTAACTTGGTTAATTTTAACCTCGTGATTACCGACATTAATCATTCATTCATCCCGATCGAACTCAGCTAAGATGTTACGAATCTCCTTAGGACTAATATCTTCTCGGTCTGATTTAGCATAAATGGTTAATAGCAGTACGCTAGTCGGTGATTCAACTTGATAGATCAGTCGATAACCAGCGCTTTTTCCTTTTTGGATATTGCTATTTCTGACTCTCACCTTCAAGATGACATAATTTTCACCCATTCCGGGGATGCGATCGCCAGTAAAATTCCCCCCTTGGAATTGTTCAATAATTGGCTGAACATCCGAGCGAATCAGTCGATATCTTTTTGACAAGGTATATAAGTTTTCCTCAAATTCGTCTGAGAATCTGATAGAAACTAGATGAGGCTCATTCAGCATCGATTCTCTCCCACAGATCAGAAATTGGTCGGGTTTGTCCGGCTTTTGCTTGCTGTAATGCTCTCCTGAGACTTGCTTTCACTTCGGCAATGGGAGTATCATCAGGATCGATTTCGGTTTCCTCTGTTACTTCGGCAAAAAGTACGATCACTCGCACGCGGCTGGGGGGGAAGTCTTCGATCGCGCGATCGAGAAATAATTGACCTTTTTCATCCAGGGTTCCCGTTACTTCAACAGCTTTCATCTGTTTCTCCTGAAGGTATTTTTTACCAATTATATCACTTCCTATGAGGGTTTAACAAAGTTGATAGTTTAGAGCGATCGCCCTTCATCAATCCCCGCGCAGGGAAGCCAATCTTCCTGTTATCCTAGAAACAGACTTCATTACCCGATCGCAATTATGGTTGCTTTACCCGATCGCCCATTGATGAGCGCAGAAGAATACCTAGCTTGGGAACCCACCCAAGAAGAACGCTACGAGTATTGGGATGGCGAAGTTGTGCCCATGACCGGCGGCACCCGCGATCACAATCGAATTACCTTCAACTTCTCGAAACTCCTGGATGATGCCCTTGTCGATCGCCCTTGCGAGATGTACATGACGGATGTAAAAGCGCAAGTAGAACGAGGGCAAAAATATTTTTATCCTGATGTTATGGTAACTTGCGACGATCGCGATAACGATCCGCAATTAGTGCAATTTCCTTCCTTGATTGTCGAAGTTTTATCACCTTCCACAGAAGCAGCGGATCGCGGCACCAAATTTGCTAAATACCGCCAATTTCCAACGCTGCAAGAGTATGTTTTAGTGCAAGTTCAACAGCCCGGAGTAGAACTGTTTCGACGCAATCAACAGAGTCAGTGGGTGCTGTCAGAATATGGTTTGGGCGATTCTTTGCTACTTGAATCGGTGGGTGTGGAAATTGCGATCGCAGATTTATACCGCCAAGTACAATTTTCTTAGCCTCCCAAAGGCGGACATTGTTTGTGTAGACGCGGTTTCAACCGCCGGATATTCGCCCAATATTCGCTATTTCTTACAAAACTTGCCGCGGGGCGATCGGAATCTCAATCACAAACTCCGTACCCTCTCCCGGTGCAGAAACGCAAGTCAAATTTCCGCCGTGGGAACTAACAACAATCGAGTGAGAAATCGACAACCCCAAACCAGTCCCAGAACCCACCGGTTTAGTTGTAAAAAACGGATCGAATATCTTGTGCAGCACCTCAGTGCTCATCCCCGGCCCGCTGTCAGCAATTCTAATTATCGCCGAATTCCTGTCTGTCAGCTCCGTAGAAATTGTAATATTCGGCTGTTTTTGAGAGCTTTCCGGGCAATCTCTTGCCAAAAGCAGCGCATCAATCGCATTGGTCAAAAGATTCATAAATACCTGATTCAACTGCGACGCATAACAAGTAATTAACGGCAGTTGGCTATAATTTTTAATCACCTCAATTCCCAAACGTCCGCCCTCTTTCCTCAAGCGCGGTTGCAGCAGCATCACCGTACTGTCAATACCTTCATGGATATCAACCGACTTCATTTGCGCTTCGTCGAGGCGCGAAAAATTCCGCAAGCTCAACACAATATCTCGGATTCTTTCCGCTCCAACTTTCATCGAATCCAGCAGTTTTTGCAAATCTTCGCTCAAAAATTCCAGTTCAATTGTTTCTATTTCCTCTAGAATTTCATCAACAGGTTCTGGATAGTTTTGCTGATAAAGCTCGATCAATTTCAGCAAATCTTTTACGTATTCGCTAGCCGGATTGAGATTGCCGTAGATGAAACTTACAGGATTATTAATTTCGTGAGCGACACCAGCCACCATTTGCCCCAAGCTAGACATCTTTTCAGTTTGAATTAATTGAGCTTGAGTGAGTTTTAGTTCGCGCAAAGTTTGTTCTAAACGCTCGTTTTTTTCATTCAATTCCTGCGTCCGCTCTTGCACTTTCTGCTCCACCGAATTGTAAAGCAGAGCATTGTCTAAAGAAATTGCAACTTGGGAAGAAAGCAACCTTAAAACTTCTAATCTGTGGGCATTAAATGCTCCGATTGTTAAGTTGTTTTCTAAATAAAGAATGCCGATTAATTTGCGTTGATTGACTATCGGCGTACACAAAAGAGATTTGAGCTGGTGTTTTACCACATAAGGATCTGCCGTAAATCGCCCCTCAGCCGTCGCATTGCTCAACACCACGTCCGAGCGAGTCCTTTCCACAAAATTAATCACCGTCACAGGTAAATCCTGACATTCTTCAACAGGCGTAAATTGCAGCACCGCTACATCTTCAGCAATTACTGACGCTTGAGCTGAAATTAACAATTTTTCATCTCTCACCAAAATCAAAAAACCGGATTGTGCGCCCGCGTTTTCCAGTGATATCCTCATCAAAGAAGCCAGCAATTTGTCTAAAACAATTTCGCTGGAAATCGCTAGAGATGCTTTCATTACACTTGCTAAATCTAGCACTCTCGCATCGCTGCCAGTAGAAGTATGAATAGTTGTTGTAGTTGGATTGTTGTTAAAACTTCCGTGCAGCGGGGTCATTTCTCGCAACTGCGGATACTTTTGTTCTAAATCTTCAACTTTGCGGACAGCGCCCCAGCGCAAGTAGCACGAGTGAGCTTCGCGCAAGTGGATTTTGGCATATTGATATTTACCTTTACTCAACCAAAATTTGGCTGCTAGTTCGTTAGCGAGGGCTTCATTTTGGATAAACTCGTTGTCTTGAGCTAAATTTATCGCGAAATCGTAAAGCTCTACAGCTTCTGAGTCTTTTTTGGTAATTCTAGCTATTTCTGCTTGTACTAAAAGGTACTTGTGCAGAAAGTTTTCGCGACAGTTGTCCGCCCAAATCTTCATCTGTTTTTGATTGGCTTCTAACCTTTTTAGGTATTGTTTTTGCTGGTCTTTTGGAACAGTGGGAAAAACTGCTGCTAAAACTAGAGAAAAGAAAAAATTCCATTCGGTAGCGGGTATTGCTGCAGTAATAAAAGATAGCTGCTTTTCTACTTCCAAAGCTAGTTGCAGCGCTTCGTTGAAGTTTCCGTACCAGTACATTACCTGACATTTGCGAATCTGATAAAGGCACAGCGAGTACAAATTTTGATGAGCTAGACAGTTTTGTACATATTCAGCTTCGCTGATATCTTCGCTCTCAAATACAAACTTTTCAGAAGTGAGTTGGCTCAAGTTGCGGAGAATCAACTCTGCCCCTAATAATATGTCGGTAACAAGTTGATTTTTGGTTTTTTGGCTGAATAGCAAATACCTGCTGGTGTCTGCTAGCATGAGGGATATTTCTTTCCCTTGAAAAAAGTAGTTGGCTATGCGGTTGGAGAGAATATAACCCGCGTATTCTAAATCTCCTGATTCTAAGGCAGCTTGATATCCTTCATTGCTGATGGCGTGGCAATCTTTGATATGGTTGAACCAGTAATAAAAAATACTAACTAAGGAGGAACAAGCTCTGCATTTCAAGCCGATATTTCCAGATTTTTCGCTCAAATTTAGGGACAACATGGCAAATTGATAAGCTGCTTTGTAATCTCCATAAACAGCGTTTAAGAACATACCGTAGCCCGCGTAACAGAGAGATGCTTCGGGAACTAAACCGTAGGTGAGAGAGAGATTGACTCCTTTTAAGACGCTGACTTTCCACAAGTCGGGATTTTTGAGGTAAGCTGATGTTAATAAGTTTGTGATTAATTTGACGGCAACTTTTTTGTCTAGTACCGTCATTTCTGGTGCGTCAATTAAGGAAGAGATGTCTTTACCTGCTAAAAGTTTTTTGGCTGTTGCTGATTCTTCGGAGATGACTTTTTGCAGCCCGTCTAGCGGTAAGTCAATTCCCAGCAAGTTCAAAGCTTGGATTCCGGCTTTAACGGCTTCTTCGTACTTGGCGCGGAGGGTGTACTGCACAATCAGCAGGTTGTAAATTTCTACCTTTTCTAAGGGCGATCGCGCTTTTTGCAAAGTTATGTTAATAAATTCTTCTGAATGCTCGAAATAGCCGTTTAGATACTCAACATTTGCGCGCTCCATGTGCAGAGCAAAGGCTAAGTCGTAGTAAAAATCCCAAATATCGGCCGTCAAACCGTCCATACCAGCAGTCAAATACTCCAAAGCCGCAACATAAGCCGTGGCATCTTTAGCTCGGCGGGCGGCGTCTAAATTCAGGGTTGCTAGTTCAATTAATTCTCGCTCGTCTCTAATTAGCGATCGAGCTACATTCAAGTGATCGACTAATTCAAAAATTCTGTCAGCGCGATACTCAGCCGGAGTGTTTTCGAGGATTTGCCTGCCTATTTTCAGGTGAACTGCCTTTTTTTCCGAGTCGTCGATCAGAGCGTAAGCTGCTTGTTGTACGCGATCGTGCAAAAACTTATAATTCAGAATCAACAGCGGAAACAGCACATAATCTAAGGACTTGCTTTCCAATTCCGAAGTTGGCAAAATCAGTCCCGACTTAATCGCCGGCAGTAAGTGCGAAAAAGTTTCCGACGCTTCTTTTTCATTAATTAAAGAAAGAGTATTTAAATCAAATTCGTTGCCCAAACAAGCCACTAAACGCAAAACTTGCTGCGTTTGCAACGGCAGTTTTCTCAACTTCTGCACCATCAAATCTACAACATTGTCAGTGATAGCGCACTGCTCAATTTGAGTCATATTCCAATGCCAGCCGCCCTTGCTCCCCGACTGAGGCGGATGAAAAACTAGCAGGTTTTCTTGATACAATGTTTGCAGAAATTGATTAACAAAAAAAGGATTACCATCTGTTTTGTTGACAACCAGTTCAGCTAAAGGTTTGACAGATTCGCGATCGCTGTGCAAAGTTTCGGCAATCAAATCAGTGATATTTTCGACCCCCAGCGGCGACAAAGCAATCTCATTAATGATGGCTTCCTGATTTCGCAGCGTCTCCACAGTCATCATTAAAGGATGAGTGGGACTGACTTCATTATCCCGATAAGCGCCGATTAAAAACAGATATTGTGTCGCTTCATCTGTCATCATCAATTCGATCAGCTTGAGAGTCGCAGAATCTGCCCACTGCAAATCGTCGAGAAAAATCACCAGCGGATGTTCGGGCTGACAAAATACGCGAATGAAATTTTGAAATACTAAATTAAAGCGGTTAAGAGATTCTGTAGACCCCAATTCAGCGACAGGAGATTGAGCTCCGACAATTAGTTCAATTTCGGGAAGTATATCAATAATAATTTGCCCGTTTTGACCGAAAGAAGTGCGGAGTTTTTCGCGCCAAACTGCCAATTGAGCTTCGCTTTCAGTTAATAGTTGCCGCACTAACTCCGAAAAAGCGCTGACAACTGCAGAGTAAGGAATAGTCCGTTTGTACTGGTCAAACTTTCCCCAAATAAAATAACCGCGCCTGCGGGTAATGGATTTGTCTAAAATCTTCACCATTGCAGATTTGCCAATGCCCGAATAACCAGCAATCAGCATCATCTCGCTGCGGGATTTATGCTGTCCTCTCGCCAGCACTGACAGAGCGCTTTCTTTTTTCGATTTGAGTTCTTTCTTGATGACAGAAATTTGCGATTGTTCGAGGCGGTAGGCTCGATTATTTGTGGCGGCTACCCGTTCAAAAGCTGCTAAAAGAGTTTCAACTTCTCGCTGTCTGCCGTAAAGTTTTTGAGGAATTTTAAATTTGTCTGAAATATCTTGGTGTCCGAGAGCAAACTCGGTAATAATTCCAGATGTTTGCAACTGAAACAAACAAGCTTCCAAATCTGCTTTGAGCCCCCAAGCACTTTGATAGCGATCCTCAGCGGTTTTCGCTAACAATTTCATGAGAATATCTGAAATAGCTTTAGGAATTTCTAGTGCAATTTCAGCGATCGGTACTGGCTGTTTGGCGATGTGACAGTGAACTAACTCCATCGGATCGGTAGTGGGAAAAGGGAGCTGTCCCGATAGGATTTCATAGAAGGTAACGCCTAGGGAATAAAAGTCTGTACGGTAATCAATTACGCGGTTCATTCTGCCAGTTTGTTCCGGCGACATATAAGCTAAAGTGCCTTCTAAAAAATTAGGATCTTTATTGGGAAAGTCTTCTAGATTGGATGCAGTTGAGATACTAAAATCTATAAGTTTAACTTGTCCGGTAGCTGGATTGAAAACTATATTAGAGGGGTTAATATCTTTATGAATTACATTGCGGGCGTGAATTTCTCCCAAGGTTTCAGCAACTTTGATGGCTGCGGTCAAAAATCCTAAAGTTGTAAATTTTTGAGAAGCCATGAAAATCCTCAAAGATTCGCCGCCAAAATCTTCTAAAATCATTGCCAGACTATTTCTAACCTGCTGCAATTTGTATACTTTAACAACTCCTTCCAGGAGGTTTAAATTGGCGGTAATCTCATATTCGCGCTTGTATCTATTGAGTTCTTCGGGAGTCGGATAGTCTTCTTTGATCAGTTTGATAATAACGGGTTGGTTGTCTTGCTCGTTGCGGCCGCGGTAAACCAGGGAAGTGCTGCTTTCATAAATGAGAGCGAGAACTGCAACGCCGGGAATTGCCATCATAGTTGGGTTCTCTCAAATTAGGTGTGCTTGGTTAATATTACAGGACTTACGCACGGCGGGCTAGAAACCCGATTTTTTCGTTGCTAGTCGTTGACAAACCCCAGATTTTTTCCTATAAACCAGGGTTTTTTCTTGACATACTCCCCTGCTATCAGGCGAGGGGATTCTAAGCTCAAACAGCAATTGCAGGCGTAGCCTGTCTAACATCACCTAACTTAACGGTTGATGCCCCAACCGCACAAATATTTATCGCGGCGTTCTCGTCTCTGTTGTTCACCCTTTGGCAGGACGGACAGCGCCATTCACGAACCGACAGATCCAACTCTTTCAGAACTTGTCCACAGTGGGAACAAGTTTTACTAGATGGATACCAACGGTCGATGAAAACTACTTGTTTTCCTTTCTTTTTGGCTACCCATTCGAGAATTTGGAGAAATTCGCCAAATGCAAGGTCTGAGATTTTACGTCCCCAGAGTCGTTGCATTCCTTTTAGATTCAAAGTCTCAAAGCACAGCACGTCAAACTTATCAGTTAATTCGTGAGCCAATTTCCAGAACCAATCAGATCGACGATTTGCTATGCCCTCGTGTCTGCGAACTAGATTAAGTCTTGCTCTTTCTCGGTTCGCTGAGCCTTTCCGTTTTTTGGAATGCTGACGATTTGCTTTCTTGATAGCACTGAGGGACTGTTTCAGAAATTGCGGCGATTCAATTTTTGTTCCATCTGAGCAGGTGAGAAACGTTTTTAAGCCGAAATCAAAGCCAGCGATTCTACTCGTCTCGACTTTGGTTTCAGGCTCTCCAACGCTGTCAACGACCACAACCATGAACAACTCTCCTAATGTCGTGCGTTTGATGGTTAACGTCTTAACTTTGCCTTCTATCTCTCTGGAATTCCAATACTGATAAACGCGATTCCCAATTTTAATTCGATTGCTACCTAAAATTTTGTAGCCAGCTTGCTTGAGAGTAAATGATTTGTATCTGCGAACTTTCTTGAAGCCAGGTGGTCTAACTCCTTTCTTGTGATGTTTAAAGAACAGTTGGTAGGCTTTCTCAATGCGTTGACAGATATCCTGCACAGCCTGAGATCCAACCTGTTGCCAAAATACTTTACGCTTTCTGAGTTGAGCGACATGACTTTGAAGCTTGCTGCAATTCAAGTGCTTGTTCCACATCCGGTAGTACCGTCTGTGAAGTGCGATGCAATGGTTATAAATCACCCCAGCAGCATTAATGCTTCGCTTGAGGTGTTTATTCCACTTGCTTTGATATAGCTTGAACTTCAATGTTTTCATGCTAATTATGATACCATAATGGATAGCAATTGGGTAGCCAAATGATGAAGCAAAGATTAAGTATTCGCATTGCCGTGAGTCGCTTAGAGAAGTTACGGAGAATTGCCAAACAGAAAGAAAAAACAATGACCCAACTTGTAGAGGACTGGATTGATAAGTTTAAAGAGGAAAAGCCGTCCTAAAAGGACGGGGCTTTAGACCCAATTTCTTGGTAAATCCTATGTTATTCTTCATTATCGCTTAAGAGCTATCTTTTGGGGTGTGTGGGAAGATCCGCCTTGACAGGAAAGAGCTGCTGCTTTCTAAAGCGCCCTGGGGCTTTCGTCACCTCAGCAGTTAGGTAAACAAAAGCACAAATAGAGAATTTGTGCAAGGATTTGATGTAAGGATCGATCGCACGGCTGACAAAAAAACAATCTCACCTTTGCTTTGATAGTGCGATCGCTTGTGAGACTCGCGATATCTGAAGCTCGCACTGCAAAAAAACGCTTTTTGCCAAAAGGAGACGATCCTAAAAAAACAATCTCAGCTTTGAGGAGATTGCTTGAATTTAGCTTGTTTGTAGTGAAAATAGGCAAGTTATTACACCTCGCTCAAACCGCTTTTAGGTGCAACTTCTAACTACGCTGGTTCATCTACGCGCTGGCTCGAATAATAACCTTTAATGTCGGAGTTAAAAAATCTGCCTGTAGAATCGGCATCTTGCAGAGATTCCCAAATTTCCGGTTCTACGTCGCTGTATTGATAGACTGAGCCACTGCTAAATTCTATTTGTAAAACTTGCTCTTCTTCGTTGTATCCGATCGCTCTAGCCATTTGGGAATCTACGGACATCATAGCAATTGGTTCGCCGCAGGGAGCAATTTCTGGTGATTCAATAGCGCCATTGAGTTCGGTGGAATCTGTATTGGCGATGAAATCAACCATTTGCAGGCCGTGCATTGCAGCTTCGGGTGCGGCTATTTCGATAAATTCGACTTCTGCGCCGCGATCGATCAACAGTCCTAACTGGCCGTTAGAGTGACCGACAGCTAAGACGCTGCTCAAGTCAATTTTGGATAGTTTCATGGGATTTGTCAAGAATTTGTTTTAGGTCAATATTTCCCCTAATTAAGCAAGTTTCGCGACAGAGGAAATAGTGGATTAATTAATAGTGTATTCGATGTTGTTTAAAAAGTCAATAATGCAGTTGGGCGAAAATTATTGTAGCAATTTAGGGGTCAGGTGCGGCTGGGGTATCCTAGGTTAATAAGATGTGTCCGGTTCTTAACGAAACTTGACAATACATTAAGAATTATTGCCATAAAACAAAGGTAAAATTGTGGGAAGGGCGAGTAAAATCCCAGCCAGCAAAAGCGTTTGAGGATTTTTCTCATCTGTAAATCTTCAGAAAGTTATTATTTCTAAAGGATTCATCCGGTGAGAAAATCGGAAACAACCTTAAAATTTAGCAGTAATCGCCCGATCGGGCAAATCTCAACCAACATCAGGAAAAATACCTATGAAATTGGCTTATTGGATGTACGCAGGCCCAGCCCACATCGGCACTTTGCGCGTGGCCACTTCCTTCAAAAACGTCCATGCGATCATGCACGCACCAATTGGAGACGACTATTTCAACGTCATGCGTTCCATGCTGGAGAGGGAACGGGATTTCACTCCGGTAACTACCAGCGTCGTTGACAGACACGTACTGGCGCGGGGTTCGCAGGAACGGGTGGTGGACAATATCACCCGCAAAGACAGAGAAGAACACCCAGATTTAATCGTGTTGACTCCGACTTGCACCTCCAGCATTCTGCAAGAAGACTTGGAAAACTTCGTGGAGCGAGCTCAATTGGATGCCAAAGGCGATGTATTGCTGGCGGATGTCAACCATTACCGCGTCAACGAATTGCAAGCTGCCGATCGCACGTTAGATCAAATCGTCCAATTTTACATTAACAAAGCCCGCAAAAAAGGCGATTTAGTAGAAGCCAAAAGCGAAAAACCATCTGTCAACATCATCGGGATGTCTACGCTGGGTTTTCACAACCAGCACGACTGCACCGAGTTGAAGCGTTTGATGGCAGATTTGGGAATTGAAGTTAACGAAGTTATTCCCGAAGGTGCTTCGGTTCACAACTTAAAAAGACTGCCGCGGGCTTGGTTTAACTTGGTTCCTTATCGGGAATTGGGGATGATGGCCGGGGAGTATTTGCAAAAAGAATTCGGCACGCCGATGGTGGATATTACGCCGATGGGTGTGGTAGAAACTGCGCGCTGTATCCGCAAGATTCAGCAAGTTTTGAATGCTCAAGGTGCGGATGTTGATTACGAAAACTTTATTGACCAACAAACTCGATTTGTGTCGCAGGCTGCTTGGTTCTCAAGGTCGATCGACTGCCAAAACTTAACCGGCAAAAAAGCCGTCGTATTTGGCGATAATACGCACGCTGCGGCGATGACGAAGATTTTGGCTCGCGAGATGGGAATCCACGTTGTCTGGGCTGGAACGTACTGCAAACACGATGCTGACTGGTTCCGGGAACAGGTTAGCGAGTATTGTGATGAAGTGCTCGTCACGGACGATCACGGGCAAATTGGGGATGCGATCGCCAAAGCGGAACCTTCGGCAATTTTCGGCACGCAAATGGAACGCCACGTCGGTAAGCGGTTGGATATTCCCTGCGGCGTAATTGCTGCACCGATTCACGTCCAAAATTTCCCGATCGGCTACAAGCCATTTTTGGGTTATGAAGGGACGAATCAGTGCGTAGATTTGGTGTACAATTCCTTCACTTTGGGAATGGAAGACCACTTGCTGGAAATCTTCGGCGGCCACGATACCAAGGAAGTGATTACGAAGGGTATTTCGGCTGATTCTGATATGGGTTGGACGAAGGATGGACAGGCTGAATTGAACAAAATCCCCGGTTTTGTGCGGGGTAAGGTGAAGCGGAATACTGAGAAGTTTGCGCGCGATCGGGGGATTGATAAGATTACCGTTGAGGTGCTGTACGCAGCGAAGGAATCTGTCGGGGCTTAATGATTTGTTGGGCGGGCAAATGCCCGCCTTGCAAAGTTTTGTTTTGGATTTAAAATAAGTTGCGATAGGTTTATGAGCTACAAACTTGATGTGCCGCTATCTCCCAAACTAGAAAAGTATCGCGATCGAATCGAATCAACTATCAAACCCTATATTGAAATTACAATTCAAAACAACGAACCTGCGAACTGGTGGCAAAGTAAATTTGGTGGGTTGCCATACTTACCTAAAGGGTTCGAGTATCCTAAAACTCCTAATGGCGATTGCTTATTATTGCTTGCCCAAATCAACTTTTCTGAAGTACCGCCTCTTGAAGGTTTTCCCGATCGAGGAATCTTGCAGTTTTATCTTCCAGACGATCAACTATATGGCTTATCTTTCGGCTATAATGAAGATATTTTTCAAATTTTCTATTTTCCTCAACCAGATTTCAACCTTGAGAATATCATCACCAATTATGATTTTTTGCCCAAATTTGAATACGTGCCTATTTGGGGAAGTTGCAGTTTGCAATTTACTAAAAAGTATGCGCCAATTACCCATTACGATGATGGATTTACAAAGTTTTTAGGAGAAGATTTTTTTAAATTATTTAGAGAAGACGATGAAGTTAGGGACAATTATCTAAATCTATGTGTTCCTCGCGGTCATAAAATTGGTGGCTATCATGGTTCTTTTCAATCAAACGATCCTATACTCGATAGCGAAAGCGATCCGTATAGCCTTTTATTTCAAATGGATGGCGATGCTAATGAGGTAATAGATATTATGTGGGGCAATGGTGGCGTAGGTAACTTTTTTGTCAAAGAATCAGCATTAAAAAAATTGGATTTTAGCGATGTTATCTACGAGTGGGGTTGTTGATGGAGGGTAAAAAAGGCTATGTCGATCGCTATTTCGGAAATTGTCGCTCGCGACGCACCCTACGGGATTTGGTAAATTTTTAGTCAGATTCATCTGACGATATTGCTTGATACTCCAAAAGCTGTTCCCGTCGGATAATCCACAATTTACCCGCAACTTCTGCCGCATCCAATCCGCGAATTAATATTTCTACTGCTGCTTGCAAATCTTGCGGTTTCGATTGAGAAGGCAGACGCAGTAACACAATCCCAGAATAATCAGAAGGATTGTAGCGGAGGCGGTTGCCAAACCCCCTATCCAAAGTCACCAAACATCTATCTTCCCTCCGACATATATCAATTAATAATTCATCCGGTGTGGAACTCAAATTTTGTTCCCGTACAGTCGCAACATCATGGCCAGCCAAACGTAACATCGAAACAACGCGGATGCTGCCCAAATTTTCATCAAGTTTTAACTTCACTTTAAAACTACCTTTTTTTCACCCAGAGGAATTTCGACATAATAATCTCTTGCCAACTCAGCCCCATAAGCAATACAAGCCAAAACGTCTTCTCGTTCAATTCCCGGATATTCCTCAAGCAATTCTTCCAAAGTCATGCCGCTAGCTAGAAAGTCAAGAATCAGAGAAACCCAGATGCGATGACCGCGAATACACGGTTTGCCAAAGCAGATATTCGAGTCGATTGAGATGCGAGACAGTAAATTATTTTGAGTCATGTCTTTTCAATTAGATATTTTCCATATTCGCGCATATCGTAAAAAATTGTATCCCAATTAATCAGTTCTTGATTTTTTATTAATGATGCTTTGACGACTAAAACTCCACCAACATAATGAACTTCGCACTCTTCATCCATCTTTGCTGGTTGGCTGTTGCCAGTTTCATCAGGCGGCGAAGCTACTTCCTGCTTTCTCCGCTGCCATAACAGGAAATCAGCAAAGTTGAGGATTTCTTGCAGTTCGATTTCAGAGAAATTTTTCAGTTTGTCAACAATTTGTTCTTGGATAGGCATCACGGCTATTTTTCCTTGCTTAACACGACCGCTAGATTCAGTTTAACACGAGGGAGAAGCGAGATCCCTTTTTCCAACAAAGTGCGATCGACCTCACTCCTCATTTTGACTATCTTCTTGCTCAACTTGCTCAAAATTCACTTGTTCGTAAACATCAGATAGAGGAATTTCTAGCTCGAAGGAATTAAACACTAAAGCCGTATCTTCCTCGTCATACTCGCTATACAACCATTTTTTATTCTCGGTTTTAGAATACTGCTCAACATTAATTTGTGTTTGGTCAATCAGAATATATTCTCGAAAACTAGGAATAGTTTTGTACAATTTAAACTTGTCACCTCTATCGTAATTTTTAGTAGACTTTGATAAAACTTCCACAATCGCTTGAGGGTTAGTAATCATGTCTGTGCGATTGTTGTGGTATTCAGGTTTTCCCAAAATTACCATTACGTCGGGATAAGTATAAAGTCGCACTTTTGGAACCCACAGACGCACATCACCGATGAAGATGCGGTAATTCCGTTTTTTGAGAGCCAGACTCAAAGCAATGTACAAATTACCAGCGATTTGATTGTGATTTGTAGATCCGCCTGTCATAGGAATAATTTCCCCGTTGAGATATTCGTTTTTATCTTCGGCTGTTTCTTCCAGTGCTAAATATTGCTCTTCTGTGAAGTAACGTTGCTCGGTTGTTTGCAATGTGGTGGTCATTAAAATATTCTCCCAATAGGATTTTGAACAAATACTTTTTTGAATGCGATCGCTCAATTAAATGATAACGCACATTCCCAAAAAAGCGATCGCCCTTATTCCTCTTTGTTCTTCTCAATCTCATTTTTTAGCTCATTTTCTGTCGCAAAATATACTTTTCTATTGACATCTACAAGCAGCACTTCTACTTGAAATAAATTAAAAACTAGCGCCGCATCCTCCTCATGGTAATGAGGGTAAGACCACAGCTTTTTTGCCAACTTACAATACTGTTCTACATAAACCTGAGATTGGTCAATCAGAATATACTCTTGCAATGTCGGAATTGTTTGATAGAATTTAAATTTATCGCTGCGATCGTCAGTTTTTGTAGAGTTCGATAAAACTTCAATAATCACTTGCGAATTCATCTTACCTCAATATCTAAGATCCCAAATGGGTTCTATACAAAGCCTTCATGACAAGCTGACGCGCTCACTTATCTCAAGACATTACCTTAATAGGGGAGAATTAAAAGTATGACAGATTCATCCTTAAACCTATTTCCCATCGAAAATCTTGACGATTTGATTCGTCCTTTTATTGTTCCACCAGAACGAAAAATTTCTCTTGCCAAAGACTATGACCCAGCCTACAAAGCCGATCGCCTCAAAAAGTCGAAAGCTAAAGGTCAATTAAAGGAAGGTATTGAGGCATTAGCTGAATATCAGGATGTTCTCTACGCCCAAAACACCCATGCTGTGCTCATCATCTTTCAGGCGATGGATGCGGCTGGTAAAGACAGTACCATCAAGCACGTTATGTCTGGGATTAATCCTCAAGGATGTCAAGTGCATAGCTTTAAAGCTCCATCTACGGAAGAGTTAAATCATGACTATTTGTGGCGATGTTCTAAGGCTTTACCCGAAAGAGGAAAAATTGGAATTTTTAATCGCTCTTATTACGAAGAAATTTTAGTAACAAGAGTGCATCCAGAAATCCTAGAGCAGCGACCGCTCCCTGTTAGTATAATTGATAATGATATTTGGCAGCGCCGCTTTGAAGAAATCAACAACTTTGAGAAGCATCTGGTCAATAACGGGACGATCGTCCTCAAGTTTTTCCTCAATGTATCTAAGGAGGAGCAGAAAGAACGTTTTCTAGAAAGGATTAATCGCCCTGAAAAGAATTGGAAATTTTCTGTGAATGATGCGAAAGAGCGTAGCTTTTGGGATGACTATATGGCTGTCTATGAGGATATGTTCAATCACACGAGTACAAAATATGCTCCTTGGTACATTATCCCCGCCGATCGCAAATGGTTTACTCGTCTAGTTGTGGCGGGCATCATTTACACGCAGTTAAAGGAACTGAACCTCAAGTATCCTACGCTCAGTAAAGAGCAACATCAAGAACTTTTGAATGCGAAGAAAATTCTGGAAAGCCAGAAATAAGGATGCAAATTGCTTGATATTAGCGATCGCCATTCCTGTGAGTCGTGATTTTTGGGCGATCGCTTATCAATTATTTGTCTTTGCGAGCTACATGAACAGCCGAAAGAAACGAGAGTCGCACACTATCTCCAATTTTTTCTAGCTTCTCCCGCAATCCTGCAAATAGTAGCGCTTCCGCTTGTGGCTCTAGTCCCCGATGGGTACTTAACAGCTTAAGGTAATCATTAATGCTATAGGTGACTTCACACGCGGTTTGCTTGAAGACCAACTCCTTAAAATAACCAGAGTCTAAAACTTCTTGTCTAAATCCCCGCAAAGTCTCCGCTTGAATTTCCGCGCCTTCATATCGGACAAATGAGGGAGCATAAGCTTGATACACTTCCTCGATCTCTTGATACACTTCATATTTCAGTTCAGGGGTCAAATTCCAAAGCAGGATAAGAAACCCGTTGTCGTGTAATGCCAACGCGGCCTTGGCATACCGAATCTCTGGCGATATCCAGTGAAAGGCGTTGGCAGCTAGAACGGCATTGAACTGTTTTTCCTCTAGTTTCCATTCCTCAAATGAGGTGTTGTGGATTGCAACATTCGGGTACAGCATACAGTTGCGTCTTGCCAAATGACAAAAATCTGGGTTTGGCTCAAGACACGTCATCGAAAAACCAAATTGAGCAAAAGCCACTGTTGCATTTCCTGGACCACAGCCGACCTCAAGAATGGATGCCTCTGAGGAAAGCTGAGCTAAACCGACGGATTGATCAACCAATTCCTTTGGATAGTTTGGTCTTGCGTTGTAATAGATATCAGCAACGGGAGAATACCAATTCCTTCGCTGTTCCAAAGGCATAGAAGCTCTGGCATTAATTTCCTGTCTAGGGTCTTGCATAAGCTAAGCTGTTGCTCATATATATTGTGTATGGCGATTGAGGGGGAGAGGGGGAGAAGGGGAGAGGGGGAGAGGATTTGACAATTTTTGATTGTCATCAAAATATACAATGTTTATTTGCACAACAGCTTAGCTTTATTTAGATCGTGAATGTAACTTCATTTTAGACTCCAGAATCTGCTCAAAACTTTGCTCTCACCGACGACCCCAAAACATCTTAACTTTGGACACTGACAGAGAATTTCCAAACCACTTCCACCAGCCAAAACTTAAGCGGCAGAACTTATATTATCTGGTAGATCGCAAGATAAATACTTATAGAGGGTAAATATTTCATAAATTGTCAGATAAAGCAACCAATGAGTGTAATAACAAGATTTTTACAGGTAACATCCCTGAATAGAGTTTTATTTGGCAAAATGAAAGCTTGTAGAGTCTCCTAGCGGAGAGTAACGCACAAAAAATTAGCATTCATTAACGTTTGGTTGCATTACATTGCATTAACAAACCCTATAATATCGGCGATCTTAGAGGAGTAATGTATTGCGATAGCAAATGGTTTACTCTTCTTGTAGTAGCTAGCATCATTTACACCCAGTTAAAGGAACTAAACCTCAAATATCCAAAGGTCAGCGACGAAAAATATCAAAAGCTTTTGCAGGCGAAGGCAATACTTAAAAGTCATCAGTAAATATTGCTGGTGATGGAGCGATTTGTGGAACGAGGGGCGATGTTCCGCTATTACTGCTTGCCTCGCACGGCTATCTTTAATGGACACTGTTTGAGACACCTGCTATTTTTCAAAGCAAAGATTAGACCTCTTGCAAAAGTCAAATTTACCCCCCTTAGTCCCCCCTTATTAAGGGGAGAAACAAGAATAATCTTGCTCCCTCCCCGCGGGAGGGGAGGGTTGGGGTGGGGTGCTTTGGATTTTTGCAAGAGTTCTATTTAGAAAGCAATGCCTTATATCTAGCTACCTACAATCAAAATATCATCCTTTAGAGAGACACACAACTGCTAGTTTACTGCCAACATTGGGCTAGAGTAAATTTTGGATACAGTTTACTTTAACCATTATTTCTGGACTGATTTTAGGGTTCGCGATTCTTTCACCAAATCTCAACCTCAATCTCAAGTCAGGAATAGATTTACTATCCGTGATTGAGGGAATTGTGGATTTAGGCTTAAGCATTTACTGGCTCTTGCGCTACGTTCATCTTGGGCAAAAATTTCAGCCCCGGAACTAGCTTTACATCCTAGCCGCAAGGAAATAATTCAACTTTTACAAATAGCAGATTTAGTCAACACTGAAATTAACCTGAAGGCTCAAAATAATGAACTTCAAACGCATTCTAGTTGCCATTAATCATTCTCCTTTAACATCCATCGTGTTCGATCGCGCACTCAATTTAGCGCAGCAAGAGCAAGCTAAATTGATGATCCTTCATTGCCTCGCAGACTTGACTGCGATCGATCCAGGATTCCAGTCAGGTGGGACATTTGGAATCTATCCAATCAACACTGGGTTTTCTCAATTACTCCAGGACGAAACGCTTCAGCTACAGATTGAGCAGGCAAAAACTTGGTTGCAAGAATACTGCGATCGCGCAACTGCCCGAAATATTCCTGCTGAATACCAACACAATTTTGGTGAGCCAGGGGCAACGATTTCTAGTGTTGCTCAAGAGTGGAATGCCGATCTGATCGTACTAGGTCGGCATGACCACTCTGCGATCGCAGAATTTTTCGTAGGTAGTGTCAGCAATCATGTGGTCGATCGCGCGAATTGTTCTGTTTTAGTCATAAAAGATACAAATCCCGATAAAGATAAATAAAAAGAGAAAAACCGTGAACACAATTGATCGGACTGGTTTATCGGGCTTAGAAATTGGGCAATTAACCATAAAAACAAACACTCTTTCCCCAGAACTACTCCACAAAATAGATGCCTACTGGCGTGCCGCCAACTATCTGTCAGTTGGGCAAATTTATCTCTACGACAATCCATTGCTGAAGCAGCCTCTGCAACTCTCCCACGTCAAACCATTAGTGGTTGGAAATTGGGGTACAACACCGGGACAGAACTTCATCTATGTACACTTGACATGAGGGTGCAAAATGACCTGGATCGTTTTCATCTGGTGCAAGATGTAGTCGATCGTCTGCTGCATTTGGGTAGTAAGGGAGACTATCTCAAGCAGATGATGCAGGATAAGTTGATCGAGCATAAGCATTACATCGACAAGCACGGCGAAGACTTGCCGGAAATCCGCAATTGGAAGTGGGGCGCAGCAAGGAATGTCAAGGGTTGGAAAGACAGACAGCCAGATCCTAGTCATTCCATCTAAATATTAAGCCAATCACAATTACAACAGGAGAACATCGTGCAAATCCAAATCCATACCGGCCACAACATCAAAGGTGACAAAGCACTAGCCACTCAGGTTAGTGGTGTAGTTGCAGAGAGTCTAAGCCGATTGGGCGATCGCATCACTCACGTTGATGTTCACCTGAGCGATGAGAACAGCGACAAGAAGGGCGGCGATGACGATATGCGCTGCACGATCGAAGCCCGCCTCAAAGGACACCAACCCCTCGCGGTCACACATCAGGCAGCGACCTTAGACCAAGCCGTTGACGGGGCTGCCGATAAATTGACCAGATTGATCGAGCACACGCTTGGACGGCTGCACCACCAAGAAAATCACAGAACTGACCCACCTCTGTCTAGCTCAATTAATAGTCAATAAATTTTCTCAGGAGTCAGAGATGAATGCACAAGACCTGAAAGGAAATAGATCGAATCGGCTCAAATTTTTACTAGGATTTTAGGAGCAATTTATGAGCTTTAAGAAATCAATTCAGACGGTATTGCTGGGTTTTGCACTATGTTTTTGTCTTTTGGTTGGCATTGGGCAAAACCCGATCCTCGCAGCAACTATCGCAGAAACTGAACCAATCTTTCAAGAAAAGATGCAAACAATGTCTGAAAAAACCGTAAATCTGGAATCAACAATCGATCGCTTTCTCACATCAATTCCACCAGGCTATTACACGATCGCCAATGTCGAAGGGTTAAAAAAACAATTAAAGAGCCCTCAAACCCTGTTGGTGGATGTGCGAGAACCCTCTGAGTATAAGTCTGGACATATACCTGATGCCATCAATATTCCCCTCCAAACCTTGGCGCACAATCTGGAGCAAATTCCGCACGACCGCCCTGTAGTGCTGTACTGTTCCGCCGGTTATCGAGCGGCAATGGGAGTAATGACACTGCACTTATTGGGTTATGATAATGTCCAGGGGTTTCCACCTAGCGAAAGCAGGTTGGAAAACCGCAGGAGAAGCGATCGCTTCTAGTTAAAATTCCGAATTTTTACTCTGCAATTGCCAAAGCTTTTAACTTACTTTAAGAGGATTTTTGTGATGAACTCTATCTGCTTTAACGGGTTGAAAATTCACCCGCTGCCCTGGCTGCTAGCTGCTTTAATCTGCATTTCACTGGTTGTCTGGACTCCCTTACCCGCTTTTGCATCTGTGACGCAAATCGAAGAATATCCAGGGCAAATGCTCTACCAATCCCGGCAAACCCTGCAAGATCGGAACGGAAATTCCTGGCAGGCGATCGCCTTTAAGCGCATCCATCCCGAAGGTAGTTCTAGTCTCTCTCTGCGCGTCGTGGGCTTTCCTGGTGCGGTGGAATTCGATCGCACTCAACCGCTTACCTTGACAACATCTATGGGCGAAACTCTAACCGCCAAGGATATTTCTAGCGAAATTTCTCAGGACACACCAGCCCCAGCGAATGTCGCAGAATATGATATTCAGCTTGCCCTACCTCAGTTACAAGCGGAGATTCCCCTGCAACTGACATTACCAACCATCGACGGTGAATCCGTCAGCTTATCTGTTCCCTCTGCTGCAATTCAGGAATGGCAAACCCTGATTAGCCATTGATTAAAACCTGATACAAACTTGAGCAAAAAATTGACTGAGAGGTTTAGGAATCGAAACCCAGCAAAATCCGATTCGGTTAAAGAATTTGGTTCGACAAACGGTCGAAAAATTGCTGGCGCTAGGACTGCGTGGACAGGATGCCAAAGAGTTGCTGCAACCCATCCACGAACTAGATATAAATAGTCAATAAATTTGGGAGCATCTCATATTTGTAAAAAGACTTCTTTTGACTCCTTCTTTCTTCCTCTTTCCTCCTGTCTCCTGTCTCCTACCTCCAATTTCTAGCTTGGCTGCAAAAGTGAGATGCTCCCCTGGGCATTAGCGTTTTCCTTTGCCCGCGCCATCCAGCAACCACCGTTAGAGCTTTGGCAAGGCAAAGAGGCGAATGTGTCAAACGCACAGCAGGCTTTGTTGCATCGAGCTAAGTGCAATTGGGCGGCGCGTCGTGGCGAATACAAGGTCGCGATGGAGGAGATGGGAGCCTGAAAACAATTAAGGGACTATGGAAAAACTAGGACAAAATAATGAACAATTCACGCTCCCGAAATTCTGGATAAGTGACAACTCCCACCTAGTTTATAAGTCATTTTTTTGAATTCAAATTAAGTTTAGATGAATCATCATTTTTAGCATTTCAGATAGTATTTCAGATAGCAGCATTACATATTGAGAGGTCAGTGATGCCAACGGCAACGGATTTTAAAGACTATTACACCATTTTAGGAGTGAGCAAAACTGCAACTCCTGAAGAAATCAAACGGGCTTACCGCAAACTGGCCCGCAAGTACCATCCTGACCTCAATCCTGGGGATAAAGATGCAGAGGCAAAGTTCAAAGACTTGAATGAAGCAAATGAGGT
Source organism: Microcoleus sp. CZ3-B2 (assembly GCF_036705055.1). Classification (NCBI taxonomy): domain Bacteria; kingdom Bacillati; phylum Cyanobacteriota; class Cyanophyceae; order Oscillatoriales; family Microcoleaceae; genus Microcoleus; species Microcoleus sp. CZ3-B2. Next base: position 21,904 of record NZ_JAUBTN010000052.1, read on the forward strand.
ACTTTCCGATCCAGAGAACCGGCAAAAGTACGATCGCTTTGGTCAACATTGGAATCAGCCGGGATACACTGAAGCGCCAACTCCTAGAGGAACTAATGTTTCGGCGGAAGACTTCGATCGCTACGAGGACTTTGATTCCTTTATCAACGATTTGCTGGGGGGAATGAAAGGTGGATCGAAACGTAGAACCCAGAACTATCAAACTGCGACCAATGGTTTTAATGATTTTGGGGACGGATTTCGTTCTCAAGCGCCCGCGCCGGATACCGAAGCTGCGATCGCACTCACATTTTCGGAAGCATTTCACGGTGTCCAGAAACGGCTACAACTCGACGATGAAACAATCAACGTCCGCATTCCCGCAGGCGCAAAACCCGGTAGTCGAATTCGACTCAAAGGTAAAGGTCGTCCTAGTCCATTCTCTCAACAGCGCGGCGATTTGTATTTAACTATCGAGATTTTGCCCCATTCTTTCTTTCGATTCGAGGGTGATGACATAGTTTGTGACATTCCAATTCGCCCCGATGAAGCCGTTTTAGGGGCAGAAATCAGCGTGCCAACTCCCGATGGTAGCGTTACAATGAAAGTGCCTAAAGGAGTGCGATCGGGACAATCATTAAGACTGCGCGGCAAAGGTTGGACGTTGCCAAAAGGAGGACGAGGTGACTTATTAGCTAAACTTCAGATAGTCACTCCGAAAGACCTGAATGAGATCGAGGAAGAATGCTACGAAAAAATCCAAGCAAATACGAGTTTTAATCCGCGTATCCAGTTAGAGGAAATTAAGTTATGAGCTTTAGCCTTTCAAAAATTGTGGTTTCACCCGAAGGTGAACAACTCTACACCTTTGAATATGCTGCATTGGTAACTGAAACTTCAATTACGCTAGTGAAAATTTATGTTGAATTAGGTGTGATCGAACCAATTGGCGACCTGCTGCATTCCCGCGAGATTGCTAGAATTGCTCAGATTCAGCGGTTGCGTCAAGACTTGGGACTGAACTTAGTCGGAGCCGCAATGGTGTTAGATATGGCGACTGAAATTGCCCAATTACGAGCACAACTTAGGGCGTATCAATCTCATCCATCAAATGCGTTATGAGGTATATGAACCTAACTGAAAAGCCGACATTAGATCGGGAGCGCAGCGAAATGCTGCAACAGTGGGAAGATTGGCTAGAAATGCCGATGCTAGTGCTGAGCTTTGCTTGGTTAGGACTGTTTATCGTTGAGCTTGTTTGGGGACTAAATCCTCTTTTAGAAGCGATCGGCATTACCATTTGGATTGTCTTGATCGTGGATTTTTGCATCAAATTTCTCCTCGCTCCTCGCAAACTTTCTTACCTCAAGCACAACTGGTTAATTGCCTTCTCACTGTTCATCCCAGCGCTACGAACCCTTCGGATTGTGCGATTCATACAGTCTTTGCGATCGGTTCATGCGGTTCGAGGGTTACAGTTGTTGGGAATGATGACACGAACTAACAGAGGAATGCGATTACTCGCTGTAAGTGTTCAGCGTCGAGGGTTTGGCTATGTGATGGGATTAACTGCGATCGTTATCTTAGTTGGAGCGGCTGGAATTTATGCGTTTGAGCGCGAACTTCCTAATAGCAATATCACCGACTATGGTACTGCGCTGTGGTGGACGGCAATGCTGATGACCACGATTGGATCTGATTACTTTCCGAAAACACCGGAAGGGCGGGTGCTATGTTTTTTACTGGGGTTGTATGCGATCGCAGTATGTGGTTATGCGACAGCAATGCTAGCAACATTCTTTGTAGGTCAGGATGCTGAGGATGATGAAGCAGAACTAGCAGGTGCAAAATCAATTCAAGCTCTACAAGCAGAAATCTCCGCACTGCGAACTGAGGTTCAAGCCTTAGCACAACGAGATTTAAAGCAATAACTTGTTAAGGATCGGAAATTAAATAAAACCCTGCTTTCATAAAAACTATTCCTTAAGAACGATACCCTCGCCAATTATAAAGGGTAGGCTGCTCGTAAACTACATTGCAGTGGCAAAACCATCGCCATATTAGTCACTTCAACTTATTCTTTAACAAGCTTTGCCCAATAATGATTGAAGTTAAGGGGTTAAGTGTATTTACTTAAACCCATTCATAAGCACAACCAAAATTATTGTCACAACTCATTTGCTTCTGTGCCTAATCCAATCAAAGATACAGAATTTAAAAAAGCAAAATTAATTTTGCATAGTACACATTAGGTGGAACTCGTTAACAAAGGAGATATAAATGAAAACACAAGTAGGGCTGTGGATTGACCATAGGAAAGCTACTGTCGTGGCGATTACGGAGAAAGGAGAAGAGATAAAAGAGATAATTTCTGACGTAGAAAAACAGCCTCGGCGTTCTGGTGATTCACCTCTTAAGGGCACTTATGAATCGCGTCAGATTCCCGCTGATAATAGCCGCCAGAGAACTTTTACGGGAGAACTCAATATTTACTACGATGAGGTCATTGCGTATATTCGTGATGCAGAATCTATTCTGATATTTGGGCCGGGTGAGGCAAAAGATGAACTAAAAGAACGTCTTGAAAGAAATAACCTCAGTGGTCGCGTTGTAGGTATTGAAACAGTTGACAAAATGACTGATTATCAGATTGCGGCGAAGATTCGACAGCACTTTACCACGTAGCAATCGGCAGTATCAAGACGAATTTACCTGTTTTTTATGTTTATTATCAAAAAGCAAGATTATGGTTTCACCAGTTGAGATCAATACCGTAACTGGCTTATCTGAAAAAGACGCGAACGGCTTGCCGTCTGCGACAGCAATCGCCCGACTCAAAGATGACGGCTACAATGAACTCCCCTCGGCTCAGTCTCGCAATCTGTTATCGATCGCCTGGAATACAGTTCAAGATCCGATCTTTCTCTTGCTAGTCGGCGGTGGTATCATTTACTGGATTTTAGGCGACTTACAAGAAGCCTTGATTTTGCTAGGTTTCGTCTTTTTTATCACCGGAATTAGCCTTTATCAAGAAGGCAAAACCGAACACGCCTTAGAAGCCTTGCGCGATCTTTCCAGTCCTCGCGCCTTGGTGATTCGGGATGGGGAACGAAAACGGATTGCGGGGCGAGAAGTGGTTCGGGGAGATTTCTTAGTGCTGGCTGAAGGCGATCGAGTGTCTGCGGATGCGATCGTCCTATCTTGCACAAATCTCTCAACCGATGAGTCGTTATTAACCGGGGAATCGCTACCCGTTCGCAAAGTTACCGCTGTGGGTAACGTGGAGATGGCGCGTCCGGGAGGCGATGAATTGCCGTTTGTGTATTCTGGCACATTGGTGGTTCAGGGACAGGGAATTGCTCAAGTTAAGGCGATCGGCCCTCAAACAGAAATGGGCAAGATTGGCAAGGCTTTGCAAAAAATCAAGCCAGAAACGACCCCCTTGCAACAGGAAATGAATCGCTTGGTTAGTCGTTTGTTTGGCATCGCTTTATCGCTGTGTGTGGCAATTGTTGTAATTTATGGATTCACGACACGAGATTGGCTTAAAGGAATTCTCGCCGGCATTACGTTAGCGATGGCAATTTTGCCGAATGAATTTCCGGTTGTCGTGACAATCTTTTTAGCCTTGGGAGCTTGGCGGATTTCTCAGAATCATGTCTTAGCACGCCGCGCCTCAGCCGTTGAAACCGTAGGTTCCGCAACCGTTTTGTGCGTGGATAAAACCGGGACATTGACTCAGAATCAGATGGCTGTGCAGCAGTTGTTATCCTACAACCAGGCAGAAAATCCTCAGCCTTATGATTTGGGATTGCATTCATCAGAGGCACTCCCAGAAGCAGTTCATCAATTAGTCGAATTCTGTATTCTGGCGAGCCAAAGAGATCCATTCGATCCAATGGAAAAAGCGTTTAAGGAATTGGGCGATCGCTATCTGGCGCATACCGAACATTTGCACAGCGATTGGAAACTGTTGCGAGAATATCCGCTGTCACCGCATCTACTGGCAATGTCTCATGTTTGGGAGTCAGCCGATGGCAAATTGTATGAAGTTGCGGCAAAAGGAGCACCGGAGGCGATGGCGGATCTCTGCCATTTCACGCCCCAACAGCAGAAAATTATGGCAGCGCAAGTCAGTGCAATGGCAAGTCAAGGATTGCGGGTATTAGGCGTTGCCAAAGCGTCTATTGTTGGTGCGCCGCCGCCATTTTTGCCGCCTCATCCGTCGCTCAATCCTAATCATTTGCCCGAAAAACAACATGACTTTCCGTTTCAATTTATCGGATTAGTTGGACTGTCCGATCCAGTACGTCCAACCGTGGCGGCGGCGATTCAAGAATGTCATACCGCAGGGATTCGAGTCGTGATGATTACAGGTGATTATCCAGAAACTGCTCAAAGTATTGCCCGTCAAGTTGGATTGATGCAGATGGGAGCAATTATCACCGGAGCAGAATTAGATGGCATGAGCGATGCTGAATTAGAGCAGCGGATTCAAAGTACAAATATTTTTGCACGAGCCGTTCCCGAACAAAAATTGCGGTTAGTTAATGCTTTGAAAGCCAAGGGTGAAGTCGTTGCAATGACGGGAGATGGCGTGAATGACGCTCCTGCTCTCAAAGCTGCTCAAATCGGGATTGCGATGGGTGAGCGAGGAACGGATGTGGCCCGTGAATCTGCGGCGTTGGTATTATTGGATGATGATTTTTCGTCGATCGTCCAAGCGGTCAAACTGGGGCGCAGAATTTTTGATAATCTCCGCAAAGCCATGTCATATCTGATTGCGATTCATATCCCGATCGCTGGAATGTCTTTGATTCCAGTATTGTTTAAGTTACCGTTAGTATTGCTTCCGGTTCATGTGGCATTTTTACATTTAATTATCGATCCAGCTTGCTCGATCGTTTTAGAAGCCGAACCCGCAGAAACAACGGTGATGAAGCGCCCTCCCCGCAACCCCAAAGAACCTTTATTTGGCAAGAAAACGCTGGGCTTGGCTGTGTTGCAAGGGGGCGGAATTTTGGCGATCGTACTGGCGATTTTTGCGATCGCCCTATATCGCAGACAAGGCGAATTTGAAGCCCGGGCGTTAACGTTTACGACGTTGATTTTGGCAAATTTAGGACTAATTTTGAGCGAAGGTTCAACCTCGCGCCTCAGCTTTAAAATACTGAAATCCCCAAATCCTGCCCTGTGGTGGGTGCTTGGTGGGGGACTGTTGTTCCTTGGGTTGGTGCTGTATGTCCCGTTTTTGCGTCATTTGTTCAGCTTTTCTCTGCTAAGTGCGATCGATCTTGCTATCTGTTTGGGCGGTGGATTGATTAGCTTGCTTTGGTTTGAACTGTTAAAGCAAACTACAAAAATTAGGCCATAGTCAGAGACGGTCAAACATTAGTTCTAGCAGCAAAGGTTGCTTATATAAAATTTAAAAATTAGGTGTCAAATAATCAATCCACAGCCCGCATTTGGGAGAAATCAGGACACAGTAGTGCCGTATCCTACGCCAGATTAATTGTAGGGAAACAGCACGTGCAGTCTCCTCTATATCATTCCGGCTATGCCGGAATGATATCAACCGTTCTGATGCGCCAAAACGCCTCGGCATAGTCATAAATTAGCGATATATTTATTTCACCAAAACCTCAGATTTCCTTCACAATTTAAAGCTATTATTAAAAATAATAACTCACCAGCATCAAATCATTAAAGAGTTGTTTTAGTTTTTCACCAGTAGATGAGGTTACTTAGAACAAAAACTTTTGTAGCCAGATGGCAATTTAATAACACTACCAACAATTCGACAAACTCAACATACGAGAGGAATCACCATGAGTACGACAATTGACAACTTCACCAACCAACTACACGACAATTTAGAAGCGATTGAAGACCGGGCAAAGTCGCTGAAGGAAAGCGTTCAATCTGCCACAAAAAATACTCAATCTGAGCTGCAATCGAAACTTGACGGAATGAAGACAAATCTAGATGCTAAAAAACAAGAATTTGATGAGTATCGGGCAAAGCTCCAAACTCAATTTGAGGAAAAAGAAACTGAGGTGAAGTCGAACGTCGAGGAATGGAAAGCGAGTCGCGAAGTCAAGAAACTCGAACATCGGGCGGATAAAGCTGAGGATTATGCCAACACAGCGATCTTATTCGCAATGGCGACGATGGAAGAAGCCGAAGAAGCTACCTTGAAAGCGATTTCCACCAGATTAGATGCCACAACTGCTGCGGGAACTACGACGCATAAGTAAGACACGATTAAACAGTTGATAGTTGACCCTTCGACTACGCTCAGGGCGACGCAATTGACAGTTGACAGTTGACAGCAAAGAGGAGACGGCAGTGCCGTTTCCCTACGCCGATTAATTGTAGGAGGAGGAGACGGCAGTGCCGTTTCCATACCTTGCTTAATTGTAGGAGGAGACGGCAGTGGCGTTTCCATACCTTGCTTAATTGTAAGAGGACACGGCAGTGCCGTTTCCCTACGCCGATTAATTGTAGGGACACGGCAGTGCCGTTTCCTGACTTTCGCTTTTCAAATGCGCCAGATTTTACCTGATTCAGGATAGATGCTTATGAGCGGAACAATGCCATTTTTTCCGCTATTTTCCTTTGATATAACATCTCCTTAAAGCAATCAAAGGGTAGAGATCATATTGGGTAATTCTTGTTAAAATTCAATCAAAAGGTAGAGATTATATTAGGCAATTTTTGTTAAAGTTCATTTGACGACGAAAGAAACCAAAGTTGAGATTCAATCGAAGCTCGACCAGGTAAAATCGAACGTCAAAAAATAGAAAACAAATCAAAAACCAAATTTTTTTTCCGTCATTCGGACAAACAACCAAGGAAACTAACTCATGGCATACACACATACGATTGTTGCTTCTTTCCCATCCCATGCAGAAGCAGAAAGGGTGGTATTGGAGTTGGAAAAAGAAGGCTTCGATATGGAAAAGCTCTCGATTATTGGCAAAGACTACCAGACTACTGAAAATGTGCGCGGATTTCTAACCTGGAAAGATACAGCGAAAGCTGGAGCCGCAGGAGGTGGTTATTGGGGTAGCTTTGTTGGAGGTTTATTTGGTATTTTAGCAGGTGCTGGAGTGCTGTTTATTCCCGGAATGGCTCCGCTCATCATTGCTGGCCCCGTTGCTGGAGTGTTGGCGGGTTGGTTGGAAGGAACGCTTGTTGGTGGCGCTGGTGCTGCTGCTGTAGGAGGACTAGCGGGTGCCTTGGGAGGGTTAGGAATCCCGAAGAACGAGGTACTGAAGTACGAGACTAAAATCCAAGCAGGGGAGTTCACGATCCTTGTAACAGGCAGCGAGGATGATGTCAGTCAGGCGAAGCAGATGCTAGACAGAATCAGTCATGAAATGAGTATGTCGATCGCAGTCTAAGGCTTTGAACCAACAGCAATAGGGTAGTGAAACTTAGCAACTATTGTATTGCTCTTTTTGTTTTTAAGATTTTTCACAAGGAATGATAATGACAAATAAAATTGACATCAACAAATCTGTGCCGCGCGAGCGATGGGGTGAATTTTTCGATCAGTTTTCAGATGGTAATCGCGGACGGCATATTTCCATCGAAATCCTCAATTCAGAACTCGGTGATGCCGAAGTGATTAAGAACGCACCTCTTCATGCTATTGTTTACGATCGCCCTGGCAAGGGAGATGATTTGGTGATTGAAGTGGGTAAAGATGAGGTGACTTACGCTCACACCATCGATTCACCAACTGAAATTTTAACCGGACAAGACTTAAATGGCGTGATGATAGCGGTTCGGATTAGTGATGCTGCTGGTACACAAACATTGATCAAGCTACAAGCTAGTTGAGCTGATAGAATAATGCTGAGTTTAGCTGATTTCAGCATCAAATGTTTGATGACCCACACTCAATAACCCGCAGAAATCAATATGTCTGAAATTCAAAACAAAGTGGTAATTATCACCGGAGCCAGCAGTGGATTAGGTGAGGCGACAGCGAAGCGACTTGCTGCTAGTGGAGCCAAACTAATGTTAGCTGCCCGCCGCGAAGATCGGCTCAAAGAACTGGTTGATGCGATCGCCCGATCGGGAGGAACTGCAACCTACTTAGTGACGGATGTCACCGATCGCGCACAGGTGGAATCCTTGGCGCAAAAAACTTTGAGCACCTACGGCCGGATCGACGTGCTAATCAATAATGCCGGGTTGATGCCGCTCTCTCCCCTCGACCAAATCAAGGTGGAAGAGTGGGATCAAATGATTGATGTCAACATCAAGGGCGTTCTCTATGGGATTGCGGCCGTGTTACCAACTATGCGCCAGCAAAAGTCCGGTCACGTCATTAATCTATCATCTGTCGCCGGACATAAAGTGTTTCCCGGATCGGCGGTTTATTGTGCTACTAAGTTCGCAGTGCGAGCGCTCTCGGAAGGGCTGCGATTAGAGTCAAACGGTGAAATTCGATCGACTAATATCTCACCAGGGGCAGTTGCGACTGAGTTGACTACTACGATTAGCGATGAAGATACAGCAGCGAACATTAATGCACTTTATGAAATAGCTATTGATGCAGATGCTATTGCTAGGGCGATCGCCTATGCGATTGAACAGCCCGCTGATGTTGATGTGAATGAAATGATCATCCGTCCGACTCGTCAAGAACTTTAGATTAATGGGGCGATCGCAAAACAAAAAACAGTCAATTGATGAGGTAAACCAATAAATTTGGGCTAATAACTAATGAGGATAAAATTATGACAGAGATCGTGAGCCGCGAGATTCGGCTAGTCTCCCGCCCCAAGGGGATTCCTACCGCAGATAACTTTGCGATCGCGCAAACAGAACTAGAGCCAATTCAAGATGGGCAAGTGCTCGTTCGCAATCTCTATATGTCAGTCGATCCATATATGCGCGGTCGCATGAACGAGGGGAAATCCTATGTTCCATCCTTCGCGTTAGGAAAAGCACTCGAAGGCGGCGCAGTCGGCGAGGTAATCGAGTCTCGTGCCCAGGAATTAAAGCCGGGTGATGTTGTGACTTCCAACTATGGCTGGCGAGAATACTTCATCGCTGCACCCAAAGATTTGCATCAGGTTAGCCGCGACATTCAACCGCTCTCAGTTTACCTCGGTGCCCTCGGCATGACAGGTATGACTGCTTGGGTTGGGTTGAATTTGGTAGAAGTCAAAGCCGGCGATGTTATTTTTATTTCGGGAGCCGCAGGCGCGGTGGGAAATGTCGCCGGACAACTGGCTTCATTGCGCGGATGCCATGTCATCGGCTCAGCCGGTTCAATGGAAAAAATCAAGTTTCTGCAGGAAGAATGCGGATTTGATAGCGCCTTCGATTACAAGGCCGGCCCTATTCTCGAACAACTGAATCAGGCAGCACCGGACGGAATTGATGTCTATTTCGATAATGTAGGAGGCGAAACGCTGGAAGCGGCGCTCTCGGCATTGCGCGTGCACGGCCGGATTATCGCTTGTGGCAGCATCTCCGGTTATAACGATGAAAAACCGCAGCCGGGCCCTTCCAATCTATTTAATATGATTGGCAAACGCTTGACGATGAAAGGGCTAATTGTTCGCGATTGGCTCGATCGCCAGAGTGAATTTGAACAAGAAGTGGGCGGCTATTTCCAAGCTGGAAAATTGAAGAATAAGGAAACAGAGGTGGCAGGAATCGAGCGAGCGGTGGATGCGTTTATCGGTCTTTTTGAAGGCAAAAATGTGGGTAAAATGGTGGTAAAACTGGATTAGGTAGCCGCCATTAGTGTCAACTTAACGTCAAACCCAGCCAAAGACTGTTGTTTGACTATTAAATCTATATCCCCCCTTAGCTTGCCCCCTACTCCCCCGGATAGTCGGGGGGGATAGGAGTCTTTTCAAAGTCCCCCGACTATCCGGGGGATTTAGGGGGATCTCGACTTAGGTAAAAGCGATAAATACCAAAGCTTTCAGCCTTAAGTTGACACTAATGGGTAGCCACTGATTGAGTCGGCAGTTGCTTCATTATTTGAGCAAATTGAAACCCTAGATTGCTGATAAATTATTTGGTTTAAGAAAGTATGGATCTCCAACTATCAGATCGGATTGCATTGGTCAGCGGTTCCACCGCAGGAATTGGATTAGCGATCGCCACGACACTTGCCCAGGAAGGAGCAACTGTCATAGTCAATGGCAGAACGGAAGAGCGCGTAAACCATGCCCTCAAAAGCATTCAGCAAAGCGTCCCCAAGGCCAAACTTCAGGGAATTGCTGCCGATTTGGGAACGCAAGCTGGAGCTGAATTGTTGTTTCAACAAGTGCCATTCGTCAACATTTTGGTCAACAACTTGGGAATTTATGGCGCTACAGCATTTGAAAATATCTCCGATGAAGAGTGGATGAACTTTATGGAAGTAAACGTGATGAGCGGTGTAAGGCTATCGCGTTTTTACTTACCTTTGATGCTAAAAAAAGATTGGGGACGCATTATTTTCATCTCTAGTGAATCTGGCTTGAATATTCCCGCTGAAATGATTCACTATGGCGTTACCAAGACTGCACAAATAGCCTTGGCTCGTGGTTTAGCTGAAACAACCGCAGGCAGTTGTGTCACGGTGAATACCGTATTGCCAGGGCCAACCCGTTCCGAAGGAGTGGAAACTTTTATCGAGGGACTTGCCAAGGAGCAAAATATTTCAGCCGAACAAGTTGAGAAAGAGTTTTTTACCAAGACTCGTCCATCTTCCCTGATTCAGCGATTTGCTTCAACGTCTGAAGTTGCTGCATTAGTTGCATTTGTTGCTAGTCCTTTAGCCTCTGCAATTAATGGTGCTGCCTTGCGAGTCGAGGGTGGAGTGGTGCGATCGATTGTTTAATAAATTCGCCTATTAGACATCTCCAAAAATGAATTTCAAGCCCTGGCTATGCTTGAGTCGATCTATGATTTCTGGAGATGTCTATTCAACCCAGGAATAAAATGATTACTCATCCATCTTAAGTTAAACAAAATCAAAAATCGGCGATCGCCAGATTTTCGCAGTTAGTTTATAGTAGTCTTATCCCCTATCTCATACAGACTGAATATGCCTAGTCTTAGCCTCAAGCCATCGCACAAGCCAATCAAAAATTACTATGAAGCGTTGGATCGCTACGCCAAGTTAGGTATAGTCCATGAAGGGGCGGTGTTATCGGCTTTTCAGCAATTGCTGGAGTCCTGTGGGCGACAGTTTGAATGGACTTTGGAACAGCAATTTGCAATTAAGCGATCGAACAAGCAGCCAATTCGCATCGATGGGGCGTTGGTAGATATTTATCATTTACCGCGTGCTTACTGGGAAGCGAAGGATAGTAAGGATGATCTGAAGAAGGAAGTTCAGAAAAAATTTGCAGTGGGCTATCCCAAAGACAATATTATTTTTCAGCAGCCCGATCGCGCCATTCTTTATCAAGATGGCAAGTTGGTGATGGATGTAGACATTACCAAGGATCAGGAATTGGTGGATGTGGTGCGCCAGTTTTTTGAATATCGTGCGCCTGCGATCGCGCAATGGGAAAAAGCTGCTGAGGAATTTGGCGATCGCGTAAAGGATCATGCAACGGCGCTACTTGAGTTAATCCGTACACAGGAGAAGACTAACAAAAAATTCATCGATGCGTTTGCGACATTTATGCAGCTTTGCCGTCAGTCGATTAATCCGAATCTATCGGAGTCTGCGGTTGAGGAGATGTTGATTCAACATTTATTGACGGAACGGATTTTTCGGAGTGTGTTCAATAATCCAGATTTTGCTCAACGGAATATTATTGCGGTTGAGATTGAGAAAGTGATCAATGCCTTGACTTCTAAGCATTTCAGCCGCGCTCATTTTTTGAGTAGTTTGGATCGGTTTTATGGGGCGATCGAGGAGACGGCTGCAACGATTGATGATTTTTCGCAAAAGCAAGATTTTTTGAATACAGTCTATGAGAAATTCTTTCAGGGCTTTTCGACGAAGGTGGCGGATACGCATGGGATTGTGTATACACCACAGCCGATTGTGAATTTTATGGTGAAGAGTGTGGAGGAGATTTTGCAACGGGAGTTTGGCAAGTCTCTGGTGGATAAGGGTGTGCATATTCTCGATCCGTTTGTGGGTACGGGAAATTTCATCATGCGGGTGATGCGTGAGATTGCGGATATCCAGAAGTCGGCTTTGCCTCATAAGTATGAGCATGAGTTGCATTGCAATGAGGTGATGTTGTTGCCCTATTACATTGCTGCAATGAATATTGAGCATGAGTATTTTGAGCAGACTGGAAAGTATGAGGCGTTTGAGGGGATTTGTTTAGTTGATACTTTTGAAATGATTGATGAGCAACAGCTATCGTTGTTTGTCCCAGAAAATACACAAAGAGTCAAAAGACAGCAAGAATCTCCAATTTTTGTGATTCTTGGTAATCCACCATACAATACCAACCAAGTTGATGAAAATGACAATAACAAAAATCGTAAATATAAAAGAACCGATAGAAAAGGTGTAGATGATAGAGTCTCAGATACCTATGCTAAAGATTCAAGAGCTAGTCTACTCAGCAAGCTCAGCGATCCTTATGTTAAAGCTATACGTTGGGCATCCGATCGAATTGGGGATGAAGGTATAGTCGCTTTTGTTACTAACAACAGTTTTTTAGATAAGAAAGCTTTTGATTCGATGAGAAATCATCTGTCCAAAGATTTCAACACTATTTATGTTTTGGATTTAAAGGGAGATATTAGACAGGATTCAATGAGGGATGGAATTCCTCTTGGTGAAAAACATACTGTATTTGGCTTGTCTGCAATGGTAGGAGTTGCCGTAACATTTTTCGTAAAGAAGCGAAATATAGATGAGCATAAATTACTGTATTCAGAGGTTGACTGGAGAGCAAAACGAAAAGATAAATTCACGATCTTGGAAAATGCTCAAAGTTTATATAACTTGGAATGGCAAGAACTTATTCCTGACAGTCAAAATAATTGGTTGACTCAAAATATGAGCAATGATTTTCTTAATTTTATTGCTTTAGGAAGTAAAGAAGTTAAATCAGGAAGTAGTCAGAATAAAGATGAAGCAGTTTTTAAACTTTATTCTTTAGGAGTTTCTACTAATCGAGATTCAGTAGTCTATGATTTCACTCTTGACGAATTACTTAAAAGAGTAGAGGTTTTTTGTAGTGATTACAATACTCAACTCATTAGTTATCATAATTCAATAAAACCTATTGATATTGACAGTTTTCTTGACTATGAAAATGTAAAATGGAGCCGCAATTTAAAGCGATCGCTGAAGAATTATAAAAAACTAAATTTTAACTCATCTAAAGCAAGATCAAGTTTATATAGACCTTTCACTAAAAGATTTCTCTATTTTGATGATGTGATTATTGATGAAGCAGGTAGTAATGCTCGGTTCTTCCCAAATCTAAATACAGAAATAGAAAACAAAGTGATTGGAGTAGTAATTGAGCCTCAAATTCCTTTTTTAACATTAGCCTGTGCGTGTTTGCCAAATATGCACTATGGTGGGAGACAAGTTCAATGTTTTCCATTTTATATCTATGATGAAAATGGAAATAATCGTCAAGAAAACATTACAAATTGGGCGTTAGAACAATTTCACACCCATTATCAAGATCCCAAGATTACCAAATGGGACATCTTCCATTACACCTACGCCGTACTCCATCATCCCCACTATCGCCAACGTTACGCCGCTAACCTCAAACGCGAACTACCGCGCATCCCCTTCGCGCCAGAATTTAATCCTTTTGCCACAGCAGGAAAACGCCTCGCCGAAATCCATATCAACTACGAACAACAACCCGAATATCGCCTCAAACATATCGAAAACAAAGACCTCCCGATAGATTGGCGAGTCGAAAAAATGCGCCTCAGCAAAGACAAAACCCAAATCAAATATAACGACTTCCTGACGCTGACAGGCATTCCCCCAGAAGTATTAGAATATCGCCTCGGCAACCGTTCCGCCCTAGATTGGATCGTCGATCAATACCAAATCAGCACCGATAAACGAAGCGGTATCACCAACGATCCCAACCGACTCGATGATGAAGAATACATCGTGCGCTTAATCAAACAAGTAATCACCGTCAGCTTAGAAACCGTTATAATTGTAAAAAGCTTGCCAGATTTAGGACTACCAAAGGATTAGAAGTATTGAACTAGAGGATCGGTAAGGTGAATTCCATTTGATTAACTTATTCTTCTTCTCCTCCACAAGCGATCGCATCTACCGAACTGATACCAAAAGTTGTTATCGCTAAACCTGTTTGGGCAACGGTTCTAGCATTGTTTTTAGGTGGAGCTTTTTTTGTATGGGTTAATCAACTTCTCAACTTAAGCAAAAAAGGATTTGTCACTAATGCAGCGTTTAAGAGTCAAAATATGCCGCGAACATTGCGATTTTTGTTACTTGCGGCATTTATTATTCCTGTTTGGCTGGGCACGACGCTGGGCTATTGGGGATTGCGCGGACAAGCCGAGCTTCCCAAGCTAGTTGTGCTTGCATTTACAACAGGCACTTTGATGGTGGCGATCGCTGAAGAAATTATTCCTGAAGTGCATCAAACTCAAGATACAAATTGGTCTATGTTGACATTTATCGGGAGTTTTGCGCTTTCAATATTGTTCTCGTCTTATCTTGAATAGCTTGTGATTTACAAGTAGAGGAACCATCTCATGACTATATCTACCGATCGAGAAACGCTTTCGCATCTATCGTTAGAAGACCTACAAAAGCAACTGACTACTTCCAATCAGGGATTAAGCAAAAAAGAGGCACTGCAACGACAATCAAAAGGTGGCTACAACGAGTTACCCGAAACAACCGTCAGCCCAATAATGCAATTCCTATCGCACTTTTGGGGGCCGATCGCCTGGATGATTGAGGCGGCAGTGATTCTTTCGGCAATAGTTGGAGACTGGGTAAATTTTGGGATCATTTTGGTACTCCTAATCGGCAACGGAGTAGTGGGTTTTTGGGAAGAATTTCAAGCAGGGAATGCGATCGCCGCTCTCAAGGCAAAATTAGCACTCCAGGCACGGGTGAAACGAGACAACACCTGGACGCATATCCCTGCCCGCGAACTGGTTCTAGGCGACCTGATCCGGTTGCGTCTGGGCGATATTGTCCCCGCAGATGTGCGGTTTTTGTCAGGCGATCCGGCACAGGTTGACCAATCCATTGACGGGGGAATCACTACCCGTAGAATGCCAAGTGGGAAGTGTGCTTTACAGGAGCCAGCCTCAGTGTTTCTAAAAACGGCAAACTCTTTCTCCAACCACGAGTAATTCGCTCTCTCTAGTCTTTAAATGCGATCGCGCTCTCTTAGTCTGCGAAGGCAGACTTTGTTTATGTAGTAGCGGTTTCAACCGCCGACGTTCTTGTGCAGTAGTGGTTTCAACCGCCGCATAATCTGAAAATAAAAAAACCTCCCCAACAAAGAGAAGGTAAGATAAAAATAGAGTTAGAAATTAAAGTTTTTGGAAAATTAACAATAGGGAGTTACATCCACGCCGCACTCATCAGCCAAATAACACAAAGCCCGAAAGCGAATCCCAACCACTTGCTCGTAAAGCGGATTTAACTTGCACAACGGCGGAATGGAAAATAAAGTGCGATCGCCAACTTTGACTTCCCGCTCAAACGGACACTGCGACGGAATATATTTACACAAAAATCGAGCAAATTTTTGACTCTTAATTTCCGTGTTCTCGATCCACTCTTTCAGGGGATGTAACAAATCAAAGCGCGGCTTTTTGCTGTAAGGCTGAGAAATTGTAGCGACAGTAACAGTAATTTCTTCTTTGCCATGCCATACCCAAATTGGCAGAATTCTCTGGGGTAATTTTTGCTCAAATACGTTCATATTGCTCTTCTCCTCTTTTAGAACGAGGTGCCAAGAACTCTTTGTAGAGCTTGTACTGGATTTTGTCTACAATAAGTACCTACAGCAGCTCGTTTTGCTTTACCGGATGAAAGTTCTTGAATTAATGACTAGAACCGAGACAAGTAGTTCCTGAGTTTTTAGAGACAGTGTGCGATCGCCAAAATGTCCTCACTGCCAGCTCAAGCATTTACCTATGGGGTAAAAACTCTGCCTGATACGTTCTAACTTTAACCTTTGGTTAACTCTCCTAGTGCAGTTCTTCGATCATTGTGACGCATTAAGGTGAATTATTCTATAGGTGAAAATGCGGAATTTCAAATCAAAGTTATAATAGTTTCAAATAAGCTCGACTGCAAAAAACCTGAAAGCTAGTGCCAAGTGTCGCTTCGCGCGATCGGCAAACAACTCCTACAATTATAAATAATCGGTTTCACCGCCCTCAAAACCCATGAGCAACCCAGAAAGCAAAAGCATCACCCGCGAATTGCAAAGCCACGCCGCCATTCTCGGCGGCTTCGTCTCCCTCCTCTGGATTATCGAAATTGTCGATGTATTCCTATTCCGAGGCGCACTAAATTCCTACGGAGTCCGCCCCCGCAGCATCCAAGGACTTGAAGGCATCATATTCATGCCTTTTTTGCACGGCAGTTTTGCTCACTTAGCAGCTAATACCCTCCCGTTTGTGACATTTGGTTGGTTAATCATGCTGCGAGAAACTAGGGACTTTTTCATCGTGAGTGCCGTCACTATCCTAGTCAGCGGATTCGGCGTTTGGCTGACAGGCGCGCCCAATTCCGTCCACATAGGTGCCAGCGGATTAATCTTTGGTTACTTCGGCTTTCTACTGCTGCGCGGATATTTTGAACGCAGCTTTACCTCTATTGCGATATCTTTAATAGTCGGTTTCTTCTACGGCGGTTTAATTTGGGGAGTTTTGCCTTCGCAGCCGGGAGTTTCCTGGCAAGCACATTTCTTTGGCTTTGTCGGCGGGATATTAGCCGCTCAACTTTTGGGGCGAAAAAAACGGCAAATCAACTAAAATCAGACCTGTGCTGCATCGTATAACAACCTTGGTTGGCTGCTGATAACTTATACCATTTTTCAAAAGTTATGCAACAGTATTTGTAGGGTGTATCGCCATAAAAAATCCTGCAGCATTAAATCTAAAATTTCACGGAACCGCACCTTATATCATTTATGAAAAACATTGCTGAAAACAAAAATTTTGATGTTTTTTTCAGCCCTAGTATGCCCAATGCCCAATTCCCAATCCCTCCGCTTCGCTCCGCCCAATCCCTCCGCTTCGCTCCGCCCAATTCCCAATCCCTCCGCTTCGCTCCGCCCAATGCCCTGCGCGGGCCAATGCCCAATCCCTCCGCTTCGCTCCGCCCAATTCCCAATTACCAATTCTTAATTACCAATTACCAATTACCAATTACCAATTACCCATTACCCATTACCAATTACCTATTACCGGACATACCTCATCTTTACGAGAAAGGCTATATCTCAGGTGCGTCGCTACGAGATTGTCTGTCAAATTTAGGGATTTTCAACGGCGACGCACCCTACGGCTACTATTGCATTACAATTTATAATTGGTGTTATCTGAAAGTATAAGTTTTTTGTCAACAAATCCGGTGTATTTTGTAACAATTGCATCCCGAAAAGTAAGACTAACTGCTGACCAATAATTCAACTTGAGCCGGCAAGCATACGATGAAAACCGAACCGCAATCTAACTGGCTTTGAACCTGCATATCCCCCCCCATCATCAAGCAAAAATGACGGCTAATAGTCAATCCCAAACCTGTGCCGCCGTACTTGCGCGTAGTTGAAGCGTCGCCCTGCATAAAAGCTTGAAATAAATGCTGCATTTGTTCGGCCGGAATCCCAATGCCGGTATCAGCAACGCGAAAAATTATTAAGTCGGAAGGTTCTGCTATTTCTTGAGTTGTTAAGCTGTCATGTTTAACTCTTTCAACGGATAGGGTAATAGTGCCACCTTCCGTAAATTTGGCTGCATTGCTCAGCAGGTTGAGCAATATTTGACGAGTTTTGGTAAGGTCAGCATACATCATTCCCAACTCGCTAGCACAATTAACTTTAAACTGATTATTATTTTTCTCTACCAATGGTTCGACTGTAGAAACTACCTCCTCAATCAAAGTAACTGGGTTGAAAGTTTCTAGGTAAAGTTCCATGCGCCCTGCTTCAATCTTAGAAATATCTAAAATATCGCTAATTAAAGACAGCAAGTGTTTGCCGGCAGTTTGAATTTTTTGCAAGTCTGGGATAATATCTTCGTGGCCTAAATCTTCAGCATCTTCTTTGAGCATATCGCTGTAACCGATAATTGCGTTGAGGGGAGTACGCAATTCGTGGCTCATATTGGCTAAAAAAGCGCTTTTGGCTTGGCTTGCAGCTTGAGCGGTTTGAGCGACTTTTTGGAATTCTTCTGCTAATTTGCGCTGGGTAATGTCTTCTGCAATGCCGACGATGCGGTAAATTTCTCCGGTTTCGTCGCGGACTGGAAAAGCCCGATCGCGCACCCAGCAAACTGAACCGTCAGATCGCACTACCCGATACTCCTCATCATAATCGCCCCGCAGGTGTTTCTCAAAAGCAGCCTTGACGCGATCGCGATCCTCCGGGTGAATAGCATTCAAAAAAGCCTCCGGTTCTGACAGCAAACTCTGATAGCTCAAATGCCATATTTTCTGGCAAGCTGGACTCACATAAATTATTTGCTGTTTATTGGGTTCTCTAATCCAAAATACTTCATGAATATTTTCTGCCAACTGGCGAAACCGCTCCTCACTAGCGCGCAATTGCTCCATCGCCGTGTGAAACTCCGTAACATCTTGAACCAGCGATGCCAGTCCAATTATGCAGCCGTCAGCATCAACCAAAGTAGTATTGTACCATTCACAAAGAATTATTTTACCGTCCTTTCTGATGTTATGGTTAATGCTACTAACTCCTCCTTGATTAGCGAGCAAAGTAATAGATAGTTGCCTGACATACTCCTTAGCATTTTCAGGAACTATGAGATCGACTCCGTGCTGTCCCATTGCTTCCAAGCGATTGTATCCAAAAATTCTTTCGGCTGACAGATTCCAGTCGGCTACTTCAAAATTCAGATTCCATTCGATCGCCCCCAAAGGAGTTTGATAAAGATGGAAAGCAAGTTTTTGCTGAGATTGTTTCAGAGAGCCAATTAATTGAGTTTTATCAGCTATCGCAGCTTCCACCCGTTCTTCGAGAGTAGCAAACGACTCTTCCAATTGACCGGCCATCTTATTAAAAGAGCGGGCCAGGACACCCACTTCATCCTCCCGCTCTACAGACACCATCAAGCATGGATCTAGCGCCATCGAGTCCCATTCTCCCCGCGACAGAGCCTCCGCAGCCTTGCTCAGACGCTGAATCGGGATCGCAATCCACCTCGAAGTCAGAAACCCTAGAACCGTCGCCACCACCAAAGCACCGAGACACAGCCACACTGTGTAGCGAGTGTTGGCGTTAATTTTTTCCATAAAATCGGCTTCGGGAACCGCCACCACAATCAACCAGTCGAGGCCCCTGCTGTCTGAGAATGGTGTCACCTGTAGAAATTGGCGTTTTTGGCCGATCGCAAAA
The DNA here is from genome assembly GCF_036705055.1 of Microcoleus sp. CZ3-B2. Taxonomy (NCBI): domain Bacteria; kingdom Bacillati; phylum Cyanobacteriota; class Cyanophyceae; order Oscillatoriales; family Microcoleaceae; genus Microcoleus; species Microcoleus sp. CZ3-B2. The sequence goes on from NZ_JAUBTN010000052.1 coordinate 41,439, forward strand.
TCTAGCTGGTAAGTACCGTCAATCTTGCTCAAATCCCCGAAGCGCTGTGTCAAATAGCGGGCTGTCGATCGAATCAGAACATTTTGGCTGCTCGTTGCAGCAATCCGTTTCGCAACGCCATTGCTCACAATAAATGGCGGTTCTGGAGTAGAATTTGCCACCAATTGTCCAGACCTTTCTATAATAAAAGTTTTGCCAGACTTACCAATTTTTAGAGTTTCCAAGAATTGATTGATTTGGGAAAGTAGCAAATCCGCACCCAGGACTCCAATCAATTCTCCTCGGTTGCCATAAACTGGTTGTGCAGCCGTAATCGCCAGTTTTGGAGTATCAAAATAACTATAAATTTTACTCCAGGTTGGTTTGCCAGTCCGCACCGGAGCCGTGTACCAAGGTCGGAGGCGGGGGTCGTAGTTAGGAATAGTCTTTAATACCTCGGTTGCTTCCCCGAACTCCGACGGCACGTAGCTGTAAAAGTTATAGCCAGTAGATTGATTAGAAATCCGAACTTGCAACTTGCCGTTGTCGAGGCGTTCAACTCCCGTAAAAGTTTTTTGTTCGGAGCCGAATTGAATGTAGCTAATTTTATCAAAGATTTTGATTTGCTTGGAGAAGTAATTGCGTAAACTAGCGGAATCCTGCAGGTTCAAAATGCCTAGACTGATGGCATTGAGATTGAGTTGATTGATTTGGTGCGGCGTTTCGATATAACTGTGAATGTGTTGCTCGATGCGCGATGTGACTTCCGCCCGCAGTTGCGCGGCAACATCGTTGACTGCCCTGCGCCCGTTGCGTAACGACAGCCACCCCGTCAGCCCTACCGCAGCGAAAGTCTGGAGGGCAAAAGGCACGACAAGGACGATGCGAATTGGCACTTTACCCGACATTTTGAAAATCCGGTCTGTCAGAGATCTGATTGGCATGATCGAGCAGAAATATTATGAATCCACAACATTTAAGTAAGGTACAACCTGATGAGCGCAGATTTTGAACGTTGAGATTGTTTGAGCAGGCAAAGTGCTGTTAAGAAATCGGAATCTGTCGCTGGTTACTGAATTTTTAACGGCTGCCACCGCCATCTTAACGCGATCGGGAGCTTTGGGAGGGCGATCGAGATGAGTCTTCGACACATTCTGGGACGATCGTACTCTGGGAGATTTGAGATTTGAGACATCGGCGCGCGATCGCCCTGACGATTTAAGATTGAGACAGACTTTTGTGAGCTCTTTGGTGAAAAACCGGGTTTGACGATCGACTATACTCCATCTAGACCTTTAATCCCCATCGAAACCAGATTTCTGCACTATTAATGCGTCCAGCACCGAAGCGTGTTTCTTGTTTAGTCCTCCGTGCGTAAGTCCTAAGTATTTGAGCGTTGCTGCAACTAAGTATGTTCGTAAACGCGGTTTCATGGAACGGTTTCTGTATATTTCTCGATTTGTATTCCTCCAACAGTAAAATCCTCTCCTCCTGATCTTCTTCTCTCCCTCTCTCCGTCAACAATCACAGACAATTCCACTTGGTGCCAGCTTATTTTCACAACCAGTTACTTTTGATATAGCGCAACTAAACTCCGGTTGGGTACAATTAGGATAGTAGGATGCAGCTAGCGGAGGCATGGATGATGAACGCAGTTATGGCTAATTTTGGTACTGTTCTCGGACTGAGCTCAATTTTGATCGGTTTCACCCCGGCGGTTTTCGCCCAACAAAGAATGCAATCAGAACCCCAAAATTCGGAAACGACTTTATCGGGGGATTCTCTGAGGACTGTGGAGGACAGAACAGTGGACTCGGACTACCAAAACTTGATTGGTGAATCACAAACGGGGGCTAATTCTGCTAGCAGGGAGCGCAGCTTGGCTGATACATTTCGCCTCAAAGTTGGCCCGGAATTGGAATTTATTACTACTCCTTCCGACGCCCGACGCCAAGGAAATCCCTTACCTATTAAACCGAGCGACAGCGGCACAGAAGCGGGAGTTCAGCTTCAGCTAGGACTGTAGCCATTTTAAGTGAATTGATGTCAAGCGATCGATCGCCCGATCCTATTTTTTAGGCTGGGAGATATTGTGACTGCGATCGCCTTTTTTTATTAGTTTTATCACAAGTTGCATGCGCTTTCCATCACAGCACATCGCCCCTTATCAACAGAAAATTAGAACTATTAAACTTCAAATTCAGTCAACTCGGATACATATCTTTACAAAATCGCATAAAACAGGCGGTGAATGTGATGGGAAAGGCTCAACTGATCGATTATTTGCGGGGGGAATTGGCGCTATCGAATTCTGCGATCGCCGTTGCTCTCAGACACGGCGAAGAAGATGCCAGCCAACTGCCGATGGTGTTGTGGCAGTACGGGTTAGTGACGCTGAAACAGTTAGATTTGATCTTTGATTGGCTGCAAGCTCAATCGGCTTAGCAATTTAAAATGCAAAGTTTAAAAACAGGGATATTGAATTGCTGATTTTTGAGAAATAAAGCTTGCACAAACGGGCGTAGAAAAGTATGGGGTTGAGTGTTGAGGGTCTGTTTGATTTTTTCCTTTGGAACACAAATATGCGGTAGGGACACAGCAATGCTGCGTCTCTATTTTCTGAATTTTATGATAAAACAAACCCCAGCAACTTTTTGGTTGCCGGGGCTGATCTGATTAAATTTGGTGGCGGGAAGTGGATTTGAACCACTGACCTTCGGGTTATGAGCCCGACGAGCTACCAGACTGCTCTATCCCGCGTCGCTTTGTCTACTCTCTATTCTCAAAAATCAAACCCTGGAACTTCAACAATTACAGGGTTTGTTTCAAGTTGGTGGCGGGAAGTGGATTTGAACCACTGACCTTCGGGTTATGAGCCCGACGAGCTACCAGGCTGCTCTATCCCGCGTCGCTTTGTCTACTCTCTAATATAAACATACCTTCCGAAAAATTGCAACCCCTAAATCAAAAAAAAATTGAGATTGTGGGAGGGGTTGCTGAAATCGGCTCAGAGTATTGATCGAAGAGGGAGAGGGGGAGAGGGGGAGAGAGGGGGAGAGTGGGGGAGAGGATTTTTGGTCTGTG